>NZ_JBMWDP010000018.1:0-88364 GCF_049545505.1 Stenotrophomonas sp. NPDC077421
GGGCCTGTCCGGCGGCGTCGATTCGTCCGTCGTGGCCGCGCTGCTGCACAAGGCCATCGGCGACAAGCTGACCTGCGTCTTCGTCGATACCGGCCTGCTGCGCTGGCAGGAAGGCGACCAGGTGATGGCGATGTTCGCCGAGCACATGGGCGTCAAGGTGATCCGCGTCAATGCGGCGGACCGCTATTTCAGCAAGCTGGAAGGCGTGAGCGATCCGGAAGCCAAGCGCAAGATCATCGGCAACCTGTTCGTGGACATCTTCGATGAAGAGTCCAACAAGCTGAGCAATGCCAAGTGGCTGGCGCAGGGCACCATCTACCCGGACGTGATCGAGTCGGCCGGCAGCAAGACCGGCAAGGCCCACGTCATCAAGAGCCACCACAACGTGGGCGGCCTGCCCGAGCACATGAAGCTGGGCCTGGTCGAGCCGCTGCGCGAGCTGTTCAAGGACGAAGTGCGTCGCCTCGGTGTCGAACTCGGCCTGCCGCGCAGCATGGTCTACCGCCACCCGTTCCCGGGCCCGGGTCTGGGCGTGCGCATTCTTGGCGAAGTGAAGCGCGAATACGCCGAACTGCTGGCCAAAGCCGATGCGATCTTCATCGACGAACTGCGCAAGGCCGACCTGTACGACAAGACCAGCCAGGCCTTCGCGGTGTTCCTGCCGGTGAAATCGGTGGGCGTGGTGGGCGATGCGCGTGCGTATGAGTGGGTGATCGCGCTGCGTGCTGTGGAGACCATCGATTTCATGACCGCGCACTGGGCGCACCTGCCGTATGACTTCCTGGGCACCGTGAGCAACCGCATCATCAATGAGCTGCGCGGGGTGTCGCGCGTGGTCTATGACATCTCCGGGAAGCCGCCGGCGACGATCGAGTGGGAATGAGTTGACTGACAAGGGCGCCGCGAGGCGCCCGCGCGCGGTGCAGCGCTGCCGCGTCTACCAGCGCGCCTCGAGTGTGCGGAACGGCTGCTGCAGGCGCACGCCGTTGGCGTCGTAATCGCTCACCGTGCGTCCATCCACGCGCACGCGGGTCGGGCGCGTGCGCGTTGGCCACCACACGCGCACGGCGGTATCGCCGCGCAGGCCCGGTCCGAGGGTGAGGCGCAGGGCACCGTCGCGCTGCTGCGCCCGCAGCTGCAGGGTGCCGTAGGCGGTCGGCAGGCGGTCGATGGCGAGCCCTTCCCCGGCCACCCAGGCCGGGGGCGTGCCAGGCAGCAGCGACAGCGCGTCGTCGTCCTCGCGCATCAGCATGCCGAACAGCGTGCGGCCGTACTCCGCGCCGATCCAGGTGTGTGGCATGTCGCCCAGGTAGCGTGGGAACCGCTGCCGTGAGTGCACCACTTCGGCCAGCACCTGCCATTCCAGCGGGCGGCGGTCGCGCAGCAGACCCTGCAGCAGTTCCTCGGCGGCGGCGGGCTGGTCGAGGTGGACGTAGCTGAGCACGTTGCGGATTTCGTAGGGCGTGTAGGCGTACAGTGCGCCGGGCTGGTTGCGCCTGCGCACATCGTCCAGGTAGCGCGCGAAGGTGGTGCGCAACGCCGTGGGCGGCAGCACGTCCTGCGCGCCGGTCGGGTCCAGCGCGATCGACACGCCGGTGGGATCGCCATCGCCGAGGTCGGCCGAGGAGGGAATGAAGTCGATGCCTTTCCACGCCATCGTGGCGCGGATCGACGCAGCCAGCGCATCGTGCAGCGCGGTGTACTGGGCGCGGGCCCAGGCGGCGGTGTCGTGGTCGCCCAGCGATTCGGCCAGCCATGCGCCGTCGTGCCAGCCTTTCAGGCCCCAGTAGTCATCCCAGTAGCTGTGGGTGGGCGAGGGGTAGCCCTCATGGCTGATTGATGGTGCGAGGATGCCGGCGAAGCGTTCCGGCGCCGGCTGGCCTGCCATGTAGCCCGGCACCAGGGTGCGCTCGCGCAGTTCCTGCAGGAAGCGCAGCGCCGCCTTCACCTTGGGCAGATACGCGCGCACCGATTCAGGACCGCCATCGAGACGGGCGACATCGGCGACCAGTGCGACGTACTGGCCCTGGCTGTCGTACTCGATGTCCGAGCCGAAGCCCGTATTGACGCTGCCATCGGCGTTGAGGATCGGCGAGACCAGCCCGTTGGGGTGGACGCCGTGGTCGCTGTACCAGGCCAGGTAGTCGCGTGCGACCCCGGCCTCGCCCATGCGCAGCAGCACGGCCGAGGTCGCCATGCCGTCGCGGATGAAGGAGCGGTTGTAGTTGCGCGGCCCGGGCTGCATCGCAGGGCCGGTCTGGTTGATCAGCATGTAGGCGGCCTGCGCGCGCAGCATGTCCACCAGCGATGGATCGGGCAGGCGCAGTCCCACCTGGCCCAGGCGCGCCTGCCAGTCGGCGGCGGCGCGGTTGGCGAACATCCCGTAGGCGGCGTCCGGATCGCGCGGTGCATCACCCAGCGCTGGCGCGGGCGCCGGTGGCAGCGTGCCATCAGCGGCCGCAGCGGCGGCGCCGAGCGGAAAGGCGACCACCACCGAACGGCTGGCGCCCGGCGCGATCTGGATGCGGTAGGCCAGCGCGGCGGCGGCCAGGCCATCGGCATCCTGCGCCTGCTGCTGGGCAGGCAGGCGGCCGGTGGCGATGTCGGTGGTGATCTCGCTGCTGCCATCGACGCCGAACGGCGCGGCGCCTGCGGCATCGATGGCGGTCAGCGAGTGCAGCAGCGGGCGGCCGTTGACGCGCACCGCGCGGCCGTCAATCGCAATCGAGCGGATCGGCGACAGGCCACCGTTCTGCCACGGTGGGTTCATCTGCATCGGCCGTACCGCCAGCGTCAATGTGCCGTCCACCGGCGTGCTGCCGGTGTTGCGCAGACGATGCCGGACGAAGGTGACCGGTTGGCCATCGAGCGCGATCGCGAAGGCCTCGCTCTGCAGCTCCAGACCCGGCTGTGGCATCCAGCGCGCGGACGGCATCGGCTTCCAGCCGTCGCGCAGCGCATGTGTCACCGGCTTGTCCGCCGCACCGGCAGTGTGGCCGTCGGCGTTGCGCCAGATCGGCTGCACCAACGGCGCGCCCTTGAAGGCTTCGATGTTGCCGTACTCATCGAAGATCGATTTCTGCCGTCCGGCGTGCACGCCGACGGCGGTCCAATAGGTCTGCTGCCGGTGCAGCGAGGCTGGGAACAGGGCGCGCTGCGCCCCGCTGGCGGCGATCTGGTAGCGCTTCATCGGGGTCATCACCGCGGCCGGGCCGAGCAGGCGGAGGCGATCCACGCCGGGTGAATCGCCCTCTACGGTGAGCCGCAGTGCGGTGGCCGCCAGTGGCGCTGTGCCGGCCAGCCAGCTCTGCACGCGGCTGCCGGCGTGGGGGTCCCGCGCGATCTCGTGCCACCGGCCCTGCGCATCGCGCGCGTCCAGGCGTGCCGCACCGTGCGCGCCGGCCCAGTCCACGGCCAGGCCGGTGGTCGACTCGGCGCGCGGCAGGGCGATCTCCAGCGCGTGCGTACCGGCCGCGCCTGCGGGCACGGCGACGGCACCACCGCCCTGCCATAAGGCGGCGGCCTCATCGGGGGAGAGGCCGGCCACCCGCGCACTGGCGCGTGCATCGAGGGGCTCCAGCTCGAAGATCGACACGCCCCAGTCGGCGGTACGCTCGGGACTGGCCAGGCGCAGGTAACGTGCCGGGCGGGGCGCGAAGTACAGCGTTTCGATGCCGCCCAGCGAATCGCGCATGGTGTAGGCCGGCTGCCACTGCGTGCCGTCCAGCGACGTCTGCAGGGTGTAGCCCTCGGGGTTTGAGACATCCCAGGAGAGTTGTGCGCCGCTCAGCGTGCTGGTCGCGCCGAGATCCACCTGGAACCAGTGGCCCGGGCTGAAGGCGCCGCCGGTGACGGTCTTCGCGTCGCCATCGATGAGATGGGCCACCGCCATCGCCGGAACCTGCTGCGAGGAACTGCTGGCCTGCCACTGGCTGCGCGGCGGCAGGTCCTGGCCGATGGCGGTCGTGGCGAAGGCCAGGGCGGGAACCAGCAGCGCGCGCGCAATGCCGGCGGCGGGGTGGGGCAGATCGGTCCGGCGGGTGGTGGGCAGCCCCATCGATGCGCTCCTGGTTCCGCGACGCCCCGGCACTGGGGCAGGGTCACGCTAGCAGGGGCTGTAATCGTTTACATGACGCGTCGCAATATCCTCCTTCAGCGCCGGCTATGTGCCAGCCGGCTCGGCCTCCGCCAACGCCGGCCCGTAGCGCTGCTGCATCGCGTCGCGGTCCAGCACCACCTCGTAAGTCTGGTGGAAGACGGGCCCGTACAGCGAATGCTGCAGCGGAAACTGCACGGCGCGTGCGGTGACGTACTGGCGGATATCGGAAAGCTCCACGGGCGAGGCCAGCTGCCCGTACAGCCGGTCGGCGGCCTGCTCGACGGTGTCGTAGAAGGTCAGGTCGTGTCGATGCACCGAGCGGCCTGCTTCAAACATCTCGGCCTTGGTGTAACGGTTGGCAAGGTAGTGGCAGATCATCGCGGTATCCACCACGGGAACCCCGTCGATCGGGAACCCGGCGTACACCGGCGAATTGGTCAGCACGCAGGCGGTGACGAAGGCATCGTCGGGAATCGCGCAGCCCTTGTCGCGCAGGCATTGTCTGAATGCCTCCAGGTGCGCGACGACGGCGGTACGCTTGCGCTCGATCTGGGCGGTCGCACCAGCCACGGTGTCATGGTAGTTGGTGAACTGCAGCGCATCGTCGGGCCAGAGGATGCACTTGGCCTCGAGGATAAGGATGTTGCGCCCGATCACGGCCACGATGTCGATCTCCTCGCTGCGGCCGCCGGGCGGGGTAAACGTGACGGCACTGTCCAGCACCGTGGCGCAGCCGACGAGCGGGCACGCGGCAGCGGCCTCCTTCAGTTCCTTGCGGCAATACACCTCGAACGGCGTTCCGCGCCGGTCGAGTTGGAGGCCGCCCTGGCGCATCCATCCCTCCACAATGCGCAGCAGACGCGCCGACAGGATGCAGGGCAGCATGAGAACCACCGCATCGCCGATCCGGACCAGCGGCTGGCACCAGAGGTCGCGTGTGGGCGAGCCGTCGAACGTCAACGCGTCCAGCGCACGCTGCGCCTGTGCCGGCGCGATGCCCAGCGAACGGGCCACACTGGGCACCAGGACCCGAAGGGGAATCGAGGGCGCGCAACGCGCCGTGTCGATCTCCCCGCGCATCCTGAGCAGCCCGTCATTCATCAGCGTCCCGACTGCCTGCAGGAAGCGCCAGGTATCGATCAACAGGGTGAGCGCAACGCCGTTGAAGCGGGGCAGCGGCTCATCCAGGAAGCCGCGGTAATAGCCAAGCTGCATGGCAAGTGCCTCGCCGAGCGCCGTGGCGGCCAGGTCAAGCACACGTGCGCTGTTGCCGAGATCGATCCGCTCGATGCTGCCCACGCCATGCAGCTTCTTGGGCAGGATGATCCGGCTGATCTTCTCCCGCCGTGCCGCATCCAGTTCGCGCCACCACATCGCCATCTGCAGCCCGAACTGCAGCGACAGGTTGTTGCGGCGGTAGATCGACAGGATGCGCGCCGTCTCGCGCGCTGCATCGGACGGCCGGATGAACAGGCCGTCCCGCTCGGCGCTCACTCCATACGTGTTGCCCACGCAGTCGTGCCAGTACTCCACCGCGCACTGGTAGATGATGGCTTTGTTGATTTCGGTCGCCGTGGCCTCGAGGGTGTCCGCGCTGAAGGAGGTGTCACCCCGGGTATCGGCGCCGCGTGCCATCAGCTGGCGCAGCATGTGCCTGAGCCCATCGCCCATGCCGGTGATCAGCTCATCGGGTGCGAACAGTTCGCCGAGCACGGACGGGAGCTTCTGCTCCAGCAGGTCCGGAAGGTCGATGACCGGCGCACCGTTCCGACGCGTGCGGGTGCCTTCCATGTCGCGCTGCAGCTGGGCCAGGTTGCGGTTGCAGACCGCGACGGCCAGCTGGACGGCGGCGCCAGGGGAGACCTTGATGTCGTCCAGCGCGATCCAGGCGCGGAGCTGGCTGAGCAGCACATCGAAGAACAGCCCGGCCTGATGCACACGGGTATCGTCGTCATCGAACGCAGGCGTTGCCGCAGCCTCCCATGCCGCGCGGTCGAAGCCGCGCTGGCTGGGGCCGGCGCGTTTGCCGTAGCGGACATCATTGGCGAAGGTTCCCATTGTTGAACCGCTCCTTGTCGCAGGCGGTCATCGTGCCAGATGGGCGGCGGGATCAGGAACCGATCGCCTGCGCCCACCGCTTGACGCATCGTCAACCGCGCGCTGCGCCAACCTGACACGTCGCGGGTTCACGCGTACCGCCGCCGCGCGCAGACTTCTTCACGTTGCCGGCGCATCTCGCTGCCGGCGTAGCCGATCCGATGTGATCGATCCTGGGGAGCGTCATGATCAGCATTCCTGTGTCCGATACCGCCCACGCCCGCCTCGTGCGTGCATCACGCTGGCTGTGCGCCGTGGCCTACGTGGTGATCGTTGCCGTGTTCGCCTCCTCCGCCTTGGGCGGACACTTCCGGGCCCAGGCCATCCTCAAGGATGCGGTGACCGTGCAGGCGCCGGTCACGCTGGACTCCATCGACGAGAAGCGGCGCAAGGGGCGGGTCTCGCACACCTACCAGTTCCGTTATGCCTTCGATGTCGATGGCGTGCCGTACACCGGTCACTTCGCCACCAGCGAAGACAACGCCGCGCCTTACCTGGGCGATGCGCCGCAGGTCACGGTGGCCTACGCCCGCGCCGAGCCGGCGCGGTTCGAACGACTGGATCGGCTGCAGGCGCAGCAGGGACTTGGTTCGGTGCTGGGGCGCCTGGTGGGCGCGCTGCTGATGTTGGCCGGCCTCGCGTTCCTGGTGCACCTGCTGGTGACCCGCCGCCTGTTCGTACGCCACGCAACGCCGGCCGCGGCAGGTTGAGCCAGGGCCATGACTGCACGGGTTGACAGCCAAACCGGGCCGGGTAAGTTGGCCGACTCCTTCCTGCTCTGGTCACCCGCCATGCCCGCTCCGGAATTCGCGGACCTGTTGTCCCGCCACATGCGCCGGATCCGGGCCAGCGCCGGTGGCGTGGCCAGCGAGATCGGCATCAGCCGCGAGGCAGTGAACAACTGGCGCTCGGGCGCATCGTTGCCCAGCCGCCGCCACCGCGACCGCGTGCTGGCCTGCGCCAACTACCTCCGGTTGACCGAAGCGGAGAGCAACGGCCTGCTGCAGGCGGCGGGCTTCGAGCCGGAGTTTCCGGCGGAAGGGGCCAGCAGCGCGGACGCGGCGGCCATCGCGCTGCCTGCGGTGCAGATTCCCGCGACGGTGGTGGGACTGTTCGATCGCCTGCAACAACTGCGACCGTATCCGGTGGCCCTGCTGCTGACCCAGGCGCACTGGGGCCAGCCACCCGAACGCGCGGCGATGCTGGCCGAAGCGGCGGCACGCTACGGCAGCGGGCGGGTGCTGCACCTGCAGCCACCGTTCCGCGCCGGTGAGGGCGACCAGGACTATTTCGCCTCGCTGGCCGCGCAATGCGGGCTGGAGGGCGTCAGCACGGATGCCGGTTTCGAGGCGGCGCTGGCGCAGCGCCTGCAGCAGCCCGGCGCGCTGTTCTGCCTGGTCAGCCGCTTCGAGCAGGGCGCCCCCGGCCCACGCGACGTGCTGGCAGGCATCCTGCGCAGTCTGAGCGAAATGCACAGCGGCAAGCTGCACCTGCTGATCTGCGGCGGGGCGGCGCTGGCCGATCTCAAGTATCAGGGCGGCGACCTCTCGCTGCTCAACATCGCCGCCACCGAGACCTGGCCGGAGTTGAGCGTGGCCGATCTGCGCCGCGCCAGCGCCGCGCTGCCGGATACCGTGCTCGCCCGCGCGCTGCAGATCTCCGGTGGGCATCCGCTGTTGGCCCAGGCGGCAGTGGCGCTGCTGGCCGATTCCGCCGTGCCGCTCACGGATGCGGCGCTGGAAGAGCAGTTGTCGGGCCACCCGCGCCTGTGGGAAGCGCTGCTGCCGTTGCTGCGTGATGGCGCGGCACGTGCGGCCATCGGCAGCTGGCTGCCGCGTGAGCAGATCGCGCCCGCGCGGCCGTACCTGGTGGACCCCCTGCTGCGCCAGCTGTACTGGCACAACCTGCTGACCCCGCGGGCGCAGGGGCAGGGCAGTTGGCTGGAGTGGCGCTGCGGGGCGATCCGCCGTGCCGTGCGGCAGGTGATCGATTCGCTGGAGGATGTGCCGGCATGAGCCTGCCCCGATGGCGGTTGTGGCGCCTGCTGCTGATAGCGGCGGGCACCTGGTTTCTGGTCAGCCTGCTGTTCGCGCCGTGGCTCAACCCCTGGGCGGCCTGGCGGATGCAGCGCGACCGCGACTCGCTGGTGCTCATCCAGCAGGCGAACATCGACATGATGTTCCTGCGCGAGGAGGCGCTGAGCTACTGGCGGGTGCACGAGCAGTGGCCCGCGCAGGTGAGCGTGCCGGGCGTGCATGATCCCGCCGAGGCGACCGTACGCGCGGAGCTGCCGGCGCCGTGGGTGCTGCGTTTCCGCTTCACCGACCGTTTCCCGGCGCGGTCCGGCCTGCCCGGGACGGTGATCGAACAGCGGCTGGACCCGAAGACGCAGCACTGGAGCTGCCAGCCGGGTAACCCGTCGCCCCCGACGCGGTGGCTGCCGCCGAACTGCCAAACCAGCGCGCCGTGGACGATCGTGCACTGGCTGACACTGCTGCTTGGCCTGGCCCTGGCCGTGCTGCTGGCCGCTGCGGTGATCTGGTGGCGGCTGCGGCCTGCCGTCGCCACGATCGTGCGCGAGCCCCGCGCGCTGCTGTCCCAACCGCTGCAGCAGTTGCCCCGGCTGGACCGGCAACTGGGCTGGCTGCGCCTTCGCGGGCGGGTGCTCGGTGATGCCGGCGTGGCCGGCGTGCGCTGGCGGGAAGCGCTGCGCCATGTCGAGGCGGCAGCGGTACAGCGTGCCGCACAACTGGCCGCGCGGATCGGCGCTGTCGATGCCGCCGCACCCGGCTGGACGCTGCCCGGCGAGGTCCGGGAATGGGCGCTGCCGGCCACCCTGCCGCTGGCGCTGGAGCGCCTGTGGCTGTATCTGCCCGACCCGGCGCTGTCCGGCGATGCGCTGGTACGGCAGTTGCGTGCGATGCCCAATGGACAGGACGTGGTGCTGGTGGTGAGCCCATCGCTGGCGGTGGAGCCGGCGCTGATGGCGTACGCCGACGATCCGGTGAACCTGTGCGTGTGCCTGGACCAGGCCGCGCAGACGCGCTGGCTGCTGCAACCGGCCGCGCTGGACGGGCTCGTGGCGCTGCTGGCCCGCCAACTGCAGGCGACGCGTATCTCGCCCTACCAGACCCACGGCGGCATCACCCGGCCGGCGGCGTTCTTCGGGCGCGAGGCGGTGCTGGCACGTGTGCTCAACCGCGAGCCGGGCAACTATCTGCTGGTGGGCGGTCGCCAGCTTGGCAAGACCAGCCTGATGAAGGCGATCGAGCGCCGCTTCGTCGATCATCCCCGCGTGTCCTGCTGCTATCTGTCGCTGCGCGATCACCGTCTGACCGTGCGCCTGGCGCTGGAGCTGGGCCTGCCGGAGGCCACCGGCATCGACGCGCTGGTGGCGGCACTGACCGAACGCGCGGGAGGGCGGCGGGTGTTGCTGCTGATCGACGAGACCGACCTGTTCCTGCGTCACGAGGCGCAGGCGGGCTACCCGCAGCTGGCGGCGCTGCGCGCGCTGAGCGAGGAGGGGCGCTGCCATTTCATGCTGGCCGGCTTCTGGGACCTGTACGAAGCGGTCACGCTGGACTTCGCCTCGCCGCTGCGCAACTTCGGCGAGGTGATCCACCTGGGAGGATTGGAAGACGCCGCGTGCCAGGCGCTGGCCACTGTGCCGATGGCACGCCTGGGCGTTCATTTCGCCGAGCCGGATCTGCCGCGGCAACTCGTGGTCGCCTGCGGCCGGCGCGCCAATCTGGTGGCCATCGTCTGCCAGCAGCTGCTGGCCCAGCTGCAGCGTGGCCAGCGGCTGATCGACGCCGCCCAGCTGCATGCCGCACTCGCGGCGGAGCCGGTGTTCGATGCGCTGGCCGGCTGGGCGCGGTTGAGTCCGGACCCGCTGGCATGCCGGATCGACCGCATCGTGGTCTATCACCTCGCCAGTGCGCGTCTGTCCACAAGCGGTGTGCGGGCCACGTCATTGACGGCGTTGCTCGCGGTGTTCGACGCGGCCGGCGTGGGCGTGGACCCCGAACAACTGCGGCGGGCACTGGCGAGGCTGCAGCTGGCGTATGTGATCCGGCGCGACGACGATGGCGTGCAGTTCGTGTTCGCGGTCCCGTTGTTCGTCACCCAGTTCCAGCACGAGGAAGTGGCGGCATTGCTTCAACGGGAGCTGCAGGCCGTGGCAGGCGCTGGCGCGACGGGATGACGCGCCCCGTCGTGGCCGGAGACGCTGCAGTTGATTGCCGGCGGATGGGTGTAGCGCGCAGGTCGAGTGCGCGGCAGACAAGGTGGAGGAGGCGGCCGCGCGCCGCTGGCGGGCAGCCGGGCGCTGATCGGTCCTCACTCGCCCGGCGTTGCTGCCGAGGTGGCCGCCTGGCTGGCGGCGCGGCGCGCCAGCACCGCTTCGCGATGCGCGATGTAGGCATTGGCGGCGAGGATGATGCCGGCACCGATGACGGTGTAGCGGTCCAGCGTTTCGTTGAACAGCACCCAGCCGAACAGGCTCACCAGCGGCAGCTGCATGAAACTGATCGGGGTCAGCGCGGAAACCTCGCCCAGCCGCAGCGCCCGCGTCCACAGCAGTTGCCCGATGGTGCCCATCACGCCGGTGGCCGCCAGCCACAGCCAGGCCATGCCCGTCGGCCAGGTCCATACGAACAGCGCCGGCACCAGTGACAACGGCACCCAGAACACATACGTGTAGAACACCACCGTATCGGCACTGTCCACGCGCGTAAGCTGCTTGATCTGGATCGCCACCAGCGAACTGAGCACGGCTGCCGCCACCGCGACCAGCGTGCCGGGCGTGAAACCCGCCGAGCCGGGGCGCACGATGATCAACACGCCGATGAAGCCGCAGATCACTGCGGCCCAGCGCCGTATCCGCACGGTCTCGCCCAGCCACAGCACCGCCGCGATGGTCACAAACAGGGGTGTGGAGTAGGACAGCGAGATCGCCTGCGACATCGGCAGGTGGCCAATCGCCCAGAACCCGCACAGCATCGACGCCAGGCCGATCGCACTGCGCAGGAAGTAGCGCGGCAACTGCCGGGTCCGCAACGGCGACCGGCCCGGGCGCACCAGCATCGGCAACAGCGCCAGCAGGCCGAAAGCATTGCGGAAAAACGCCACTTCCTGGGTGGGCACGTAGCGGGTGGCATAGCGGATCGCCACGGCCATCAGCCCGAAGGCCAGCGTACTGCCGAGCATCAGCAGCGCCGCACGCGCGGGTGTGGGCGCGTGCACGGCAACCGGCGGGCTCACCACTGGGCGCCGATCAGCCGGGGTTCGGGTTCGATGGGCACGCCGAAGGTCTCCAGCACCGACGCGGAGATGCGCCGGGCCAGCGCCAGCAGCTGCTCGCCGCTGGCATTGCCGTAGTTGACCAGCACCAGCGCATGGCTGGGTGCCACGCCGGCGTCGCCGTCGCGGTAACCCTTCCAGCCGCAGGTCTCGATCATCCACGCGGCCGACACCTTGCGGCGGTCGTCCTGCTCGGCCAGGAACACCGGCAGTTCGGGGTAGTGCTGCAACAGCACGTCCACCTGCTCCAGCGGCAGCACCGGGTTCTTGAAGAAGCTGCCGGCGTTGCCGAGCACGTCCGGGTCGGGCAGTTTGCGGCGGCGGATGTTGATCACTGCGTTGGCCACATCGGCGGCCACCGGCAACTCCACGCCCATCGCCTGCATTTCCTCGCCGATGCCGGCGTAGCCGAGCCGCAGTTCGTGCAGCAGCGGCAGGCGCAGCTCGATCGCGGTGATCAGGTAACGGTCCGGTTCGTGCTTGAACACGCTGTCGCGGTAGCCGAACCGGCAGGCCTCGGCATCCAGCCGCACCCAGGTCTGTTCCACCCGGTCCCACGCGTCGACGGCCTGGATGAATTCACCCACCTGCGCACCATAGGCACCGATGTTCTGGATCGGGCTGGCGCCGGCGGTGCCGGGGATCAGCGCGAGGTTCTCCAGCCCCGAAAGACCCTGCTGCAACGACCACATCACCAGGCCATGCCAGTTCACCCCGGCACCGGCACGGACCACGGTGTGGTCGGCACGGTGTTCGAGGATCTCGATGCTGCGGTTGCCGAACACCAGTACGGTGCCGGCCACGTCGCCGGCGATCAGCACGTTGCTGCCGCTGCCGAGGACCAGCAGCGGTTGCCGGGCCACCTGCGGCAGGCCCAGCACCTCCGGCAGCACGGCGGGTTCGACGACCTCCAGCAGCTGGGCGGCGACGGCGTCGACATGGAAGGTGTTCAGGGCCTTCAGGGAGGCGTTTTCAGTCAGGGTCCAGGCCGGCATCGATGCACTCGTCACAGGGGGGCCACCGCGCCGCGGCTGGGGGCTTCGCGGCGGCGACGGATCGCCTCCACGCACTCGTGCACCAGCTCCGGTCCACGGAAAACGAGGCCGCTGTAGCACTGCACCAGCGCCGCGCCGGCCGCCATCTTGGCGACCGCATCGGCACCGGACAGGATGCCGCCTACACCGATCAGCGGCATCGATTCTGGCAGGCGCGCGCGCAGGCGCCGCAGCACCAGCGTGGACTGGCCCAGCAGCGGGGCGCCGGACAGGCCGCCGGCTTCGGACGCGCGCGGGTCGCCGGCCACGGCACTGCGGTCGATGGTGGTGTTGGTGGCGATCACGCCGTCCACCTTGAGCTCGCCCAGCACGCGCGCGGCGGCGTCGATGTCGCGGTCGCTCAGGTCCGGGGCGACCTTGACCAGCATCGGCACCCGCTTGCCATGCCGCGCGGCCAGGCTTTCCTGGCTTTCGCGCAACTGCGAGATCAGCTGCCGCAGCGCGGTTTCCTCCTGCAGCTCGCGCAGGCCGGCCGTGTTGGGCGAGGAAATGTTGACGGTGATGTAGTCGGCCAACGGATACACCTTCTGCAGGCAGTGCTGGTAATCGTCGAACGCCTGCTCGTTGGGGGTGTCCTTGTTCTTGCCGATATTGATGCCGAGCAGCCCGTGGCGGCGCTGCGCGCGTTCGACGTTGCGCACCAGCGCGTCCACGCCAAGGTTGTTGAAGCCCATCCGGTTGATGATGGCCTGGTGCTTCGGCAGCCGGAACAGGCGCGGTTTCGGATTGCCGTCCTGCGCGCGCGGGGTGATGGTGCCGATCTCGACGAAGCCGAAGCCCAGCGCCAGCAGCGCGTCGATGTGCTCGCCGTTCTTGTCCAGGCCGGCCGCGAGGCCGACCGGGTTGGGGAACGTGAGGCCGAACGCGGGGGTCGGCATGGGCGCGGGGCGGCGGGCCAGCAGCGGACTGGTGCCGGTGCGGTAGGCCAGTTCCAGCGCGCTCAGGCCAAGGCCGTGGGCGCGTTCGGCGTCCAGGGAGAACAGGAAGGGGCGGGCAAGGGAGTACATGGGATCGAGTCAGTCCAGCGTGCCGATGAAGGCACGGGTTTGGTATTCAAAGGCGACCCGTCCATCCACCGCGTGGGCGTCGAACAGGCGTTGCAGGGCATCGAGCATCGGCGCATGGCGCGGGTGGCCGGCCGGCGGTGCATAGGAGGAGGACAGCAGGCGGCCGCGCAGGCCGTCCAGATCCAGCCATTGGGCGTTGGGCAGCCGCGCCATGCCGCGCAGACCGTCGCCGAACCAGGCGCGCATGGTGTCGTCGTCCTGGTAGCGCTCGGCCACGGCGGTGTAGTCGGTGCCGAATTCGAGCAGCAGTTGTTCGTAGCCGATCAGGAACGGCGAGCTGTCCAGCAGGCGCGAATTCCAGAACACCAGCGCCAGGCCGCCCGGGTGCAGGATGCGCGCCCATTCCTGGCGCACCGCGTCGGTATCGAACCAGTGAAACGCCTGCGCGGCGGCGACCAGGCCGACGCTGTCGCGGGCCAGGGTGGTGGCTTCGGCGGTGCCGTCCACCACTTTCAGGCGGAGGTAGTCCGGGCTCAGCCACTGCTCGGCGGCGGCGCGCATGGCGGCGTTGGGTTCCACCGCGATCACCGGATGGCCGGCAGCCAGGAACAGGCGCGTGGAGATGCCGGTGCCTGCGCCGATGTCGGCCACCAGCGTATCGGGCGACACGCCGATGTCCTGGTGCAGCCAGTCGAGCAGGGCCGGGGGGTAGTCGGGGCGATAGCGGACGTAGTCGGCGACGCGGTTGCTGAAGCGTTCGGTGGAATCGGAATGGCTCATGGGCACCTCGTCATGGGAGAGCGACCGGCGGCGCCAGGCCGCCGAAGACCCGGGGCGCTGCCAGGGACGATGATAGGCGTTGCGCTGCCATCATCCCATCAGGACCTGGCCGCCATCGACAGTGAGCGTGTGGCCGGTGATCCAGCCCGCCAGCGGCGAGCACAGGAACAGCGCGGCCTGGGCGATCTCCTCCGGCCGGCCGAAGCGGCCGAACGGGATGCGTGCCAGGGTCTGGTCGTACAGGACCCGGTCCTGTTCGCGCCGCCGTGCCCACAGGCCGTCGGCGAACTCGATGGAACCCGGGGCGATGGCATTGACGCGGATCCGGCGCGGCGCCAGCCCCAGCGCCTGCGAGGTGGTGTAGTGCATCAGCGCGGCCTTGGCCGCTGCGTACGGCGCGCCGCCGGGACGCGGCTGCTGCGCGGCGATCGACGCCAGATTGAGAATGCAGGCGTGCTCGGCGCGCTCCAGCCAGGGCAGCGCCAGCCGCGAGGCGCGCACCGCCGCCATCAGGTCGATGGAGAGGCTGGCCTCCCAGCCGGCCTCGTCGTCGCTCATGCCGTAGCCGGTCGCGTTGTTGACCAGCACATCGATGCCCCCCAGCGCATGGGCGGCGTCCTCCAGCCAGCGGCCGATGTCCTCCAGTCGCGACAGGTCGGCCACGCAGGTATGCAGGTCCAGACCGAGCGCCACGGCATCGGCCCGCACCGCGGCGAGCCCGGGCTCGCCCCGCGCGCAGACCGAGACGTGGGCGCCCGCCGCAGCGAACGCCAGCGCCATCGCCCGCCCGATGCCTTTGCTGCCCCCGGCGACCAGAACCCGGCGCCCGGTGTAATCCAGGCGCGGACCCTTCGGTTCACCGGCCGGTTCGCGGCTGGCGGCGGAATCGATCACAGGTCGAACTTGATGCCCTGGGCCAGCGGCAGCGAATCGGAGTAGTTGATGGTGTTGGTCTGACGACGCATGTAGACCTTCCATGCATCCGACCCGGATTCCCGACCACCGCCGGTGTCCTTTTCGCCACCGAACGCACCGCCGATCTCCGCACCGGACGTGCCGATGTTGACGTTGGCAATGCCGCAGTCCGACCCGGCCGCCGACAGGAAGCGCTCGGCGGCCTTCAGGTTGGTGGTGAAGATCGACGAGGACAGGCCCTGCGGCACGCCGTTCTGCATGTCGATGGCCTCGTCCAGGGTGCTGTACTTCATCACGTACAGGATCGGTGCGAAGGTCTCGTGCTGCACGACCTCATCGCTGTTCTTCAGACCGGTGACGATTGCCGGCAGCACGAAGTTGCCGGCGCGGTCGATGCGGGTGCCGCCGGTTTCAACGGTGCCGCCGCTGGCCTTGGCCTTCTCGATGGACGCCAGGAACTGCTGCACGGCGCCGTCGCTGTTGAGCGGGCCCATCAGGTTGGCCGGGTCGGTCGGATCGCCGATCTTGCCCTCCACCTGCTTGTAGGCCTTGATCAGCGTGGCCAGCACGTCGTCATGGATGGATTCGTGCACGATCAGGCGGCGCGTGGTGGTGCAGCGCTGACCGGCAGTGCCGACCGCACCGAACACGATGCCGGGGATGGCCAGCTTCAGGTCGGCGGTTTCATCGAGGATGATCGCGTTGTTGCCGCCCAGTTCCAGCAGGCAGCGGCCCAGACGATGGGCAACCTTCTCGGCGACCGTGCGGCCGACCTGGGTCGAGCCGGTGAAGCTGATCAGCGGCACGCGCTTGTCGGCCACCATCTTCTCCGACAGCGCGGTGCCGGCATCGTTGATCAGGAAGAACAGGTCCGGGAAGCCACCGTCGCGCAGCGCCGCGTTGCAGATGCGCATGGACGCGATGGCGGTCAGCGGGGTCTTGTTGGACGGCTTCCACAGGCAGATGTCGCCGCAGATGGTGGCCAGGAACGAATTCCACGCCCACACCGCGACCGGGAAGTTGAACGCGCTGATGATGCCGACCAGGCCGAGCGGCTGGTACTGCTCGTACATGCGGTGGCCGGGGCGTTCGGAATGCATGGTGTAGCCGTACAGCATGCGGCTCTGGCCCACGGCGAAGTCGGCGATGTCGATCATCTCCTGCACTTCACCGTCGCCTTCGGGCTTGCTCTTGCCCATTTCCAGGGCAACCAGCGACCCCAACGCGTCCTTGTGGGCGCGCAGCGCTTCACCGCACAGGCGCACGGCTTCGCCACGGCGCGGAGCCGGGGTGGTACGCCAGATTTTGAAGGCTTCCTGGGCGCGCGCGATGATGGTTTCGTAGTCGGCGTCGGTGGTGGCGTACACCTGCGCGATCACCTCGCCGGTGGTCGGGTTGACCGGGGTGATCACGCCGGCGTCGGTGGCGGTGGACCACTCGCCGTTGCCGAGGTAGGTGCCAGCGTTGGTCGCGTCGAGGCCGAGGGCCTTGAGCAGGTCAGAGGACATGCAAACTCCTGTTGCGAATCAAAAAGGGCGCAGCCGCTGGCAGGGTGGGGTGCGGCATGCAGAACCACCATTCTAACGTAGTGCCGCCTGCTGGCCGGCACCCCGGTGGGAGCCGGTAGAATAGGCGCCCAGCTCGCAAGCCCCCAGGAATCTGAATGAACGTTACCGTTGCGGAAGGTGTTGTCGTCGGGAACCGTCTCCCGTTCGTGCTGTTTGGCGGCCTGAACGTGCTCGAAGACCTCGACTCGACCCTGCACGCGGCCGAGCACTTCACCACGGTCACGTCCAGGCTCGGCATCCCGTACGTGTTCAAGGCGTCGTTCGACAAGGCCAACCGCTCCTCGATCAAGTCCTTCCGCGGCGTGGGCCTGGACGAGGGCCTGCGCATCTTCGAGGAGGTCAAGCGCCGCTTCGGCGTGCCGGTGATCACCGACGTCCATGAGGTTGCCCAGGCCGCGCCGGTGGCAGACGTGGTGGACGTGCTGCAGATCCCCGCGTTCCTGGCGCGCCAGACCGATCTGGTGGTGGCCATCGCGCAGACCGGCCGTGCGGTCAACATCAAGAAGCCGCAGTTCCTCAGCCCCACCCAGATCACCCACATCGTCTCCAAGATCCGCGAAGCGGGCAACGAGAAGATCATCCTGTGCGAGCGCGGTGCGCAGTTCGGCTACGACAACCTGGTCGTGGACATGCTCGGCTTCCGCGAGATGATCGAATCCACCGGTGGCCTGCCGGCCATCTTCGATGTCACCCACAGCCTGCAGCGCCGCGACGCCGGCAGCGAGGCGTCCGGTGGCCGTCGGCGCCAGGTGGCCGAACTGGCCCGGTCGGGCATGGCGCTGGGCCTGGCCGGCCTGTTCCTGGAAGCCCACCGCGACCCGGACCACGCCCGCTGCGACGGCCCCAGCGCGCTGCCGCTGGCCGCCCTGGAACCGTTCCTGACTCAGATCAAGGCCGTGGACGACCTGGTCAAGGGCTTCCCGGAACTGGACATCCGCTGACCCGCGCCCACCCGCAGCGTGGCGACGGCCTTGGTCCTGCCGCTGAATGTGGGTATCCTTCACGGCTGCACGCGCGCCATGCCGCGTGCAGCCTGCGGCATCGCGGCGCGCCCGCACCGCACATGGCCCCGTAGCTCAGCTGGATAGAGCGTCCCCCTCCTAAGGGGAAGGTCGCCCGTTCGAATCGGGCCGGGGTCACCATCTTCACGCCTATGGACACGGCCCGCGCCGGATCACACACTCGACCGGCGCGATCCCGCGCGTCCAGGAGGTCGCAGATGCCGTATCCCATTGGCCGGATGCTTGCCGTTCGCGTGGTGGTGGGTGCGCTGATGCTGCCGTTCTGCAGTCATGCCGCGATCCCGAGGGTGAATGCCGAGTGCCCGGGTGGCGTGCAGATCCACGCCGACGAGGGCGGTCCGGTCTATGTGGACGGCCGCGAGGCGGTGCTGAAGCGTTTCAGCGATACCTACTACGAGGCGCGTGACGAGAGGAGCGGGCTGAAGGTGTCGCTGAGCACCGGTGCGGACGGATCGGCGCAGGTGTCCTATACCGGCAGGGGCGGGGCCAACGGCGTGTGCCAGGTAACCACCGCCACTGGCGCCACGGCACCGGGGCATCGTCACCATGACGACGCGCGCCGCGATGACGGGGACGATGACAACCTGCCCAATCAGGTGACCTGCGAATCGGACGATCAGCGGCAGACGTCCTGCGACATGAACACACGTGGCACCGTGATCGTCGATCGCCAGCTCAGCCACGCCCGCTGCATCGAGGGGCAGACCTGGGGGCTTTCGCGTCACTCGGTGTGGGTGAGTGGTGGCTGCCGGGCGGTATTCCGCAATACGTCCGCGCCCACGCGTTCGTCTGCTGCCGCTGGCGGTGGCAACGCCTTGGCCGCCTGCAATGCCAGGAAGGGCGAGGACGGTGCGCTGGTGACCCAGGTGCCGGTCGGTGAGCGCTACATGGAAGTCATCGTCGACTATGCCGACGGACGCCATCTGTGCATGGTCGGCAACGACGGCACGGTGTCCAGCCTGACCCGCATGCGCCAGCGCTGACGTTCGATGCCCCGCGTGGCACTCTTCCCCGATGCGGTCAGGGAGTGGCTCATGATGAGATTCAACGGCGGTGTGCTGGGGGCGGCCTGTCTGCTGCTGGCTGCGTGCGCAACCGGTCCGAAGGCGTCGGACAACGCGATGTGCGCGCAGATCGACACGTGGGGAAAGGGACTGTCGCCCGGGCAGACAACCTCGGTGGAGCTGGTCCGCGGTGGCGTCTGGATGGTCAACCATTACAAGCGTTGCACGCACGCCGAGGGCGACCTCGCGGCCACGCGGTTCTGCGCCTGGCTGATGGACAACACGTCCACCGAGTTCATGGAATACAACGTCAACCGCGCGCTCGCCTGCCTGCAGGGGCAGCGCGTCGTGGGTTACCTGGGCAACACCGGCGTGGATGCCTGGTCGGGCACCGCACGGTTCACCCGGCTGACCGCGTCGGAGGATATGTTCCGGGTCGAGCTGCGCTATGCGCTCGACTACAGCGCGCCTTCGGAAGAGACCATGATGCAGCTGACACTGACGGCCCTGGACTGAGTTCCCGGCGCGACGTCAGCGCGGCAACGGCGCGGTGTCGCAGGCAACGCGGGTCATGGGGAAATCCACGGCCTTGCCAGGATCGCCGATAGCTCCTTCAATGCGCGCCAGCAGGCGGGTGTCGCCGTCGCGGCGGTAGATCACGCGCTGCGGGAAATCGTTGTCGAGGTTCTCGAAGCGGGCTTCCTCCGCACTGATCCGGATTGCACGGAACGCGGTGCGGTCCTGGCCGCCGGGCCAGGCGATGAACGCCAGCGCGCCGTCGCCTTGCCGGCGCAGTTGCATGAACTCGAAACCGACGGTGCGGCCGCCCTTGACGGTGCGGCCGATGCCGAACATCGTCCCGCCCGCGGGCGTGCTCCACTGCTCGCCGCTGCCAGCGTCGGCGCCGTCGCGCGCCCAGCAGCCGGCCAGCCACGCCAGAGGGGCCAGGTCCGATGCAGCCGGCGGGGCCGCCGATACGCCGGCCGCCGTGAGCAGTCCAAGGGTGAGCAGCGTTCTGCGCATGGTCGACGTCCCGCAGTGTGATCGGGGAAGTGTACGGCCGGATGCGTGTCCTCGCCCGTCGTTGACATGGCCAGGGCCATGCTCGGTGCTTCATTCCGCAGGAGTACCGCGCATGCGTGTCTTCGATGCCCACGCGCACGTCCGTGCCGGGTCACATGCCGTCGCGCAGGTGCCACAGCCCGGCCAGCCACCGACCGCGCCGCCGGCCCCGGTCGAAGAACCGATCCGGCAGGACCCGCCACCGCGTGAGCCGCCGAACGAAGTGCCCCCCGAGCGCGATCCGCCGCCTGACCCGCCGCCGCGCGAAGAGCCCCCCGGCGAGCAGCCGCCGGCCCCGCACGCAGCGCGGAGGTGCGCCGCCTAGTCGCGACGGGCGTGCGCGTCTGCGCGCGTGCGGCCGTTGCCGCGCAGTTCGGCGGTGACATCGTGAATCAGCCCGGCAACTTCGTTGGCCAGGCGGCGGCTGTCGGCGACCGAGCCGTAGAAGCGGATCGTCCGGCCCGACATGAGCACCCTGGCCAGGCCGAGCTCACCCTTGAGTGCTTCCACCTGGCGGCGAAAGACCACGAGCCACGGGGCCGAAGGTTCGACATCCAGCATCGCGGTGATCGCCTCGTCTTCCTCAGGATCGACATCGGCCTGGAGATCGGGCACGTCGAAGCCCAGCAGGCGCGGCGCGCTGCGGTCTGGATCGGGTGTGTTCATGCCGGCATGGTACGCGCTCCTGGACATGGGTGCCTGCCGGTTCTGCAATTGATACCCCATTTCACATCTGGTGTGAGTGATAGCTTCTCTCTGCTGCACATGAAGGTGCAGTTTCACGAGGCCTGCGGCGGCGCCGTGGGCCTCATGACAACATCATGAGAGGACTGCAGATGAAACGGATGGCATGGCTGTTGATGGTGGCGGGCGTGGCAGGGTCGGGTGTGGCCGCTGCACAGGACGCGGAAACAGACGAGGAACTGGCGGTGGCGGTGAAGGCCTACATGGCCGGCCACGATCAGGTGACGATGGACGAGGCGGTACGCCGGCTGCAGGTCCAGGCTGAACTGGCTCCGTTCAGCGAGAATCTCCAGGGCGAGTTCGCCGAGCGGTTCACCGCGATCCGGCTGATGCACGCTCCCGACCAGTACATCCGCGTGGATCTCAAAGGCGATCGCCCGGTGCCGTCGCGGGTGATCCGCACGGCGAGCGGCGAGACGCGGGTGGAATTCCGTGTCGGACGCACCTTCACCCAGGAGGAGTTCCGCACACGGATCAAGGACACCGCCCCGTTGATCCGCAGCCTGATTCCGGGCGTATCGGGCATCACCGGCTTCGCGGGCGACAACCGCGTTGTGGTGAGTATCGAAGGCAATGCCGACGAGGCCGCCCGGTACGCGCGGCTGCTGCCGAAAATCGAGCGCGTATCCGGGTTGAAGGTGGAGCTGGAGCACTCGCAGGGCAGGGAAAGCAACGCGTCCAATGCCAGCGGCGGCGCGGTACTGCAGAACAACAATGACTACTGCACCACCGGCTTTGCCGTGCTGCACAAGGCCACCAACACCCGCGGCATCATCACCGCCGCGCACTGTCCGGATGCGCTGATCTACGGCAACTACGGCAGTACCCAGAACAACACCAAGGTGACCTTCCCGCTGACGTTCCAGAATGCCATTTTCGACGGCAGTCATGACGTGCAGTGGCACACCATCCCGGCGCCACACGGCGTGACGCAGGAAGTGTTCGGCAGTTCGAACAGCGAGTATGGCAAGCGCTCGATCATGTTCATGTATGCCGCACCGATGGAGGACTCAAACCTGTGCTTCCGTGGCGCGGTGTCCGGCTACAGCTGTGGCCGGGTGGTGTCGGTGACGCACGTACCCGAAGGCACCTGCGGGGCGAGCATCGCCTGCAACCCGGACTGGGTACGGGTGGAGGGCAGTGCACTGTCCTGTACCGGCGGCGACAGCGGTGCGGCGGTGTTTTGGCAGAACTCCGGCTTCGGCATCGTCAAGTCCGGCAAGTGGACCGGCGTCGGTGCAGGCAACTGCGACAGACTGACGGTGATGCCGTTCGGCCGTGTGTCCGCATTGGGCCTTCGCGGCCTGTAGTCCACGCCACACGGGAGCAGGGCGTGTTCGCCGCCGCGTGGAGGCGGCGAACACGTCTCCGGCACGCGGCGTGAACATGGTTCAGACGATGCGATGACGTGGCTGAATCGCAGGATTTTCGTGTCACGCGGGCATCATCTGCAATGCGGAAAAGTCATTCCACCCGAGCAACACCACGGGCTTCCCGGAACAGACTGGAGTACACCGCAGTGACTACTGAATCGAAGACCACGCACAGCTTGAACGACCTCATCGAGATTGCCCGCGACGGCAAGGCGTTCTACACCGAGGCGGCGGGCAAGGTCGAAGACGCCGAGCTTGCGGCGCTCTTCACCCGCATCGCCGGCGTCAAGGACGAGATCGTCCGTTCGCTGAGCACGACGGTGCTCGCCGCCGGTGGCAAGCCCGCCGATCACGGCACGTTCGTCGGCAGCATGCAGCAGTTCTACGGCAAGGTGCGTGCGACGCTGGGCGACACGCAGTATGGCTATGTCGCCGAACTGGAAGAGTCCGAAGACCGCCTGCTGAAGGCGTTCAAGGATGCACTGACCGATGCCGACACTCCGCCGGCTGCACGCGACCAGGTGCAGCGCCTGCTGCCGCAGGTGCAGGAATGCCATGCCGTGATGCGCGACCGCAAGCATGCGATGAAGCGCTGACCACACCGACGCCCGTCGTGGCGCACGGCGGGATGTCCAACGAAAACGCCCCGGCAGGCCTGCCGGGGCGTTTTCATTTGGCGCAGTCCGGATCGGCGCGAACGGTATCGGTCGCCTCCGCCGGGGGGGCCGGGTGTCGCAGCGCACTCACCCAGTCGAGCATCATGCAGTCGATCCGGGTGGCCTGCGCAGGCCACTGCCGTACCAGGTGCTCACGGATCAGGTCATACCGCGCCCACCGCTCCGCCTGGCGCATATCGCTACGCCAGAGCCGGGCGAGCGACTCGCGCGCGAACCTGAATTCCGCTTGCTGATGGGCAGTGGCGGGCATGGCGGCACGTGGTATCCAAGGGCTGCCGCGGGGGCGGCGTGGCGCACTGTGCGTCGATGCCGGAGAGGTTGCAACTACCGTTCGTCTGATTCCCGCGCCGGGTACGTGTTCATGAAGATCGACTGTCGGAAATCCGATGCCGGGGGCGTTACCGACGGTGACGTACGGGGGTGCGGGAATTGGTGCATACTCGGAACCAGAGACCGTTTTGGATCCCCTATGGAACACATGCGTTGGCTGACGCTTCGTCTTGGCAACAATCAATCCATCGGACCCAAGGCGCTGATGGACCTGTGGTCCAATGCGTGCGAGACAAACCAGTCCTCGGTGTCGCGTGAATCGCTGCCGGGCAAGTCCACCTCCTATGCCCTGCACGCGCCGACCTCGCTGGCCTATCCCAAGCGCGCCGAGCTGCGCATGCGCAAGCTGCTTGAAGAGGCCGGTTACACCTTCACGCTGGGCTCGCTGGCCGATCGGCCGGCGCCGCAACCGGTGCGCTTCCGCTGATCCGGCCTCAGCCGGCGTCCGCAGCGAGCGGGCGCCACATGATGCGTACCGGTACGCCACTGGCGTGGCGGGTCGATTCCAGCCGTTGCCACCCATGCCGGGCGTACAGGCCGCCATCATCGACCTCGGTCTGCAGGTAGAGGTCGCGTACGCCCAACGCCGCGCCGCGCGCCACCAGCGTGTCGATCAGCGTCGCGGCCAGGCCGGTGCCACGGTGCGAGGGCGCCACGTACACGCCGCCCAGCCAGTGCAGGCGCTCTGGACGCTCGGTGCGTTCGTGGAACTTCAGTTGCGCGGCGCCGACAGGTACGTCGTTGTCCACCGCGACCAGCAGCAGCGGCAGTTCGTCTGCCTGCAGGAACACCTCGAGTCGCTGCTGCTCATCGGCGAGCGTGTGCCCGGGCACATGGCACCCCCACGTGTCGAAGTACCACTGGGCGAGGAGGGGCATCCATTCGGGATGCTCACTGAGGACGTGGAACTGCATCGTGGCACCTGCGTGAATGGCCGCCCGACTATAGCACCGGCCCGGCTGGAACCGTCGCCGTTTGCGCACGGCTGACGCCGCGCCCACACTGGGTCGTGCCGCCCTACGATGTTCCCCATGTCCGCCTCGCCCGCCTTCCACCTCCGCAGCTACGGCACCACCTCCAGCGTGGACCGCCACGACTTCCTGCAATGGGTGCTGCCGGTGCGCGGCGATCTGGCGTTCGAGCTGGAGGGCAAGGGCGTCATGCTGGACCGGGTGCTGGGCGCCTGTGTGGTGCCCGATGCCGGTCATGCGCAATGCGCGCGGGGCGACAACCGCTTCCTGATCGTGGACTGCCCGCAGGCGCTGCTGGACGATGATGACCTGCAGGGGTGGCGGCGTCAGCCGCTCTTGGCGCTGTCGCGGCCGGTGCGCGCGCTGGTGGACGAGGCCGTTGCGCTGGGCGATGCACAGGGGCGGGTGGCGGCGTCGGTGGCGCGGCGCGGACTGCCGCTGCTGCTGCAGTCGTTCGGGCGGGCCGGCGGGCGCGCACGCCTGCATGCGTTGTGCGCCGCCATCGATGCCGAGCCGGGGCAGGCGTGGCCGGTCGCGCGGATGGCGGCGCAGGCCGGTGTCAGCGGCAGCCGGCTGCATGCGCTGTTCCGCGAGGCGTTTGATCTGACGCCGCAGGCCTGGGTGGCAGCCAGCCGGCTGCGCTGGGCGCGTGCGCAGTTGGCCGGAAGCGATCTCCCGATCGCCCAGATCGCGGTGCAGGCCGGGTACTCCGAACAGAGTGCGCTGACCCGGGCATTGCGCCGCGAGTGTGGCGTCACGCCGACCGACGTGCGGCGCAACGCGCGGCAGTAGTTCCGGTCAAGACGGACAGGCGCGGCGTGCCTACACTGCCGCGTCCAGACTCTGCAGGGCCGCCACAGGCGCATGAATCGATCGATCGGATGGGGTATCGCCAATGGCATCGCAGCCGGTGCGCTGTGGGGCGTGGTGTTTCTGGCGCCGGCGATGCTGGCCAGCTTCCGCGCCGACCAGCTGTCGGCTGGCCGCTATCTGGTGTATGGGCTGATTGCGGTGGTGTTGCTGGCGCCACGCTGGCGGCAGCTGCGCGGCCGCCTGGGCATGGCCGAGTGGCGGGGCCTGCTGTGGCTCAGCCTGGCCGGCAACCTGGTCTACTTCCTGCTGCTGGCCACTGCCGTGCAGTGGGCCGGTGGCGCGGCGGCATCACTGATTGTCGGCCTGATTCCGGTGGTGGTCACCCTGGCCGGCGTACGCGAGGAGGGCGCAGTGCCGCTGCGCAGGTTGGCACCGGCGCTGCTGCTGTGCCTGTGCGGGGTGGCGCTGGTCGGCTACGAAGCGCTGCAGGCCGAACATGCGGAGGGGTCGGCCGCGCAACGTCTGCTCGGCCTGCTGTGTGCGATTGGCGCGCTGTTCTCGTGGGCGGTGTACTCGATTGGCAACAGCCGCTGGTTGGCGCGTCGTCCCGACCTGAGCGGGCATGACTGGTCGTTGCTCACCGGCGTGGCGACCGGTGCGCTGGCCCTGCTGCTGGTACCCACTGCCTTCTTCGCCGGGACGCCCGCGCACCCGCCGGCACAGTGGGGCCTGTTCTGGCTGGCCAGCGCCGGTGTGGCGGTGGTGGCCTCGGTGCTGGGCAATGCCTGCTGGAACCGGGCCAGCCGGCATCTGCCGCTGACGCTCACCGGGCAGATGATCGTGTTCGAGACCCTGTTCGCGCTGCTGTACGGATTCGCCTGGCAGCAACGCTGGCCCACGCACATGGAGGCGGTGGCGATCGTCTGCCTGGTCTCCGGCGTGCTGTTGTGCGCGCACGCGCATCGGCCGCCGCGGGCGGTGGCCGAGCACGCCGGCTGACCGCCAGGCCGCACGCTGCAAGGATGGTCACATTCGCAACCGTTTCGCCGAGGTTGCGTGGCGTTGGCCGCATCGGCTTTTTTGCAACGCAGCACTTGACAGTCGCGGGGCCGGCGTAGTTTTCTTGCCGCATGGACCTGCGTACCGCCACCGCCCTGACGTCGCTTCCCGCCTCTGCGGGTCGCCCGGTCGCGGCTGCCGGTACCACCACCATTACCACCGTCACCACTCGCCTGGTGCGGCCCGTCGTCTTCGCGTAATTTCCGAAAACCACGGCCCCGCACCCAGATCAGGTTGCGGGGGATGCCTTCAGCCTGAATGACGCGGGGCCTCGAATCGAGGTCAGCATGTCTTCTGCCGCCGTTCCCCCCTGTTCCGACGAAGCCCCTGTTGCTGCCGCGCCGTTGCGCGCGGTCACCGCGACCGTGGTCCACAAGTTCGGCGGTACCTCGGTCGCCGATGCCGAGCGCTACCGCCATGTCGCGCACCTGCTGCTGGCGCGCGAGGAGGCGACCCAGGTCACCGTGGTGTCGGCGATGAAGGGGGTCACCGACGCGCTGATCGCCCTGGCCGGGCTGGCCGCCGACAACGCGCCCACCTGGCGGGACCACTGGCACGACCTGCGCGCGCGGCACCGCGGGGCGGCCGTGGCGCTGCTGGGCGAGCATGCCGGTGCGACCGTGGAATGGCTGGATGCGCGTTTCGACCAGTTGGCCGAAGTGCTGGGCGCGCTGGCAGTGATCGGTGAGCTGCCGGCCGAAGTGCTCGACCGGGTGCAGGGCCTGGGTGAGGTGTACTCGGCGCATCTGCTTGGGCACTACCTTCAGGCTTCCGGCGTGGCGTGCGAGGTGCTGGATGCGCGCGACGTGCTGGTGGTCGACCGCGGCGAACTGGGCGTGGATGTGGACTGGGCCGTCAGCGCCCAGCGCCTGCAGCAGTGGCGGGTGGCGCACCCGGCTCCCCGCGTGGTGGCCACCGGCTTTGTCGCTCGCGATCGGCGCGACCGCGTGACCACTCTCGGCCGCAACGGCAGCGACTACTCCGGTGCCATTTTCGCCGCGCTGTTCAATGCCGATGAACTGCACATCTGGACCGATGTGGATGGTGTGCTGTCGGCCGATCCGCGCGTTGTCCCCGAAGCCGTGCAGCTGGAGGCGCTGAGCTACGACGAGGCCTGCGAACTGGCCTATTTCGGCGCCAAGGTGGTGCATCCGCAGACGATGTCGCCGGCCATCGAGCGCGGCTTGCCGATCATCATCCGCAACACGTTCCGGCCCGATCATCCGGGGACGCGGATCACGGCCGAGCGCACCGCGTCCGGCCCGATCAAAGGCCTGACACTGAGTCCGGATCTGGCGGTGCTGAACCTGGAAGGCACTGGCCTGATCGGCGTGCCGGGCACCGCCGAGCGCGTGTTCGCGGCACTGCGCAACGCGCACGTATCGGTGGTTATGATCTCGCAGGGCTCGTCCGAACACTCGATCTGCTGCGTGGTCCGGCAGGCCGAAGTGGCCCGTGGACGCGATGCGCTGCTGCACGCGTTCGCCCATGAGCTGAGCCTGGGCCAGGTGCAGCGCGTGCAGGTCACCGACAACGTGAGCGTGCTGGCAGCGGTCGGCGACGGCATGGCCGGGCAGCCCGGCGTGGCCGCGCGGCTCTTCGAGTCGCTCGGCCGCGCGCAGGTCAACATTCTGGCGATCGCGCAGGGCTCGTCCGAGCGCAACATCTCGGTGGCGGTGGACAGCCGGCACGCCACCAAGGCGCTGCGTGCGGCACACGCCGGCTTCTGGCTGTCGCCGCAGACCTTCGCGGTCGGCGTGATCGGCCCCGGCAACGTCGGCGCAGCGCTGCTGGACCAGTTGCAGGGTGCGCAGGCGTCGTTGCTGGGCCGGGCCAACCTGGACCTGCGGCTGCGCGCGGTCGCCTCGCGCAGCCGGATGCTGCTGGATCCGCGCAGCCTGCAGGGGCCGTGGCGCGAGGCGTTGTCGGCCGGCGGCGTGCCCAGCGACCTGGACGCCTTTACTGCGCATCTGCTGTCGGCGCACCTGCCGCATGCGGTCATCATCGACTGCAGTGGCAGCGCAGACGTTGCCGACCGCTACGCCGGCTGGCTGGCGGCCGGCATCCACGTGGTCACGCCGAACAAGCAGGCCGGCGCCGGCTCGCTGGCGCGCTATCACGCCATCCGCGACGCCGCCGCCGCCAGCGGTGCTCGCTTCCGCTACGAAGCCACGGTCGGCGCCGGGCTGCCGGTGATTACCACGCTGCGCGACCTGGTCGATACCGGCGACGAAGTGCTGGCCATCGACGGCATCTTCTCCGGCACGCTGGCGTGGCTGTTCAACAAGTACGACGGGCAGGTACCGTTCTCGGCGCTGGTGGAGCAGGCGCGCGGAATGGGCTACACCGAGCCGGACCCGCGCGATGATCTGTCCGGTGTCGACGTCGCGCGGAAGCTGGTGATCCTCGCACGCGAAGCGGGGCGCGAGCTGAGCCTGGCGCAGGTGCAGGTGGAGAGTCTGGTGCCCGAAGCGCTGCGCCAGACCAGCGTGGAGGGTTTCATGGCCGGGCTTGGCGCAGTGGATGCGGTGTTCGCCGAGCGCCTGGCGCAGGCGCGGGCGCGCGGGGCGGTGCTGCGCTACGTGGCGCGGCTGTCGGCGGAGGGCGCGGCGGTGGGGCTGGTCGAACTGCCGGCGGGGCACGCGTTCGCAGGCCTGCGGCTCACCGACAACGTGGTGCAGTTCACCACGCGCCGCTACTGCGACAACCCGCTGGTGGTGCAGGGGCCGGGGGCCGGGCCGGACGTGACGGCGGCAGGCGTGTTCGCCGATCTGCTGCGCGTGGCCGCCGGTGAAGGAGCGCGCCTGTGAGCGCAGGCACGGACCAGGCCCGGGCGTTCTCACCGGCGTCGGTCGGCAACGCGGCCGTCGGCTTCGACATTCTCGGCCATGCCATTGCCGGCATAGGCGATACCGTGACGGTGCGGCGGATCGATGCGCCCGAGGTGCGCATCGCGGCCATCCGCGGCACCCCGTTCGACCTGCCGTTGCGCGCCGAAGACAACACCGCCGGAGCCGCCCTGATCGCGCTGCGCGAGGCACTGGCGCTGCCGTTCGGTTTCGCGGTGGAGATCGACAAGGGCATCGCGCTGGGCTCGGGCATGGGCGGTTCGGCCGCATCGTGCGTGGCCGCGCTGGTGGCCGCCAACGCGCTGCTGGCGGTGCCGCTGGCGCGCGAGGCGCTGTATCCGTTCGCGTTGACCGGCGAGGCGGTGGCCAGCGGTGGCCGCCACGGCGACAACCTTGGCCCGATGCTGCTGGGCGGGGTGGTGCTGAGCACGGCCGACCGGCTGGTGCCGGTGCCGGTGCCGGCGGGGTGGCACAGCCTGCTGGTCCATCCCGAGGCGGTGCTGGAAACCCGGCGCGCACGCGCGGCCCTGCAGGGCGCCTATGCGCTGTCGGAGTTTGTCGCGCAGAGCGCCAACCTCGCGCTGGTCCTCAGCGGTTGCTACACCGGCGATGCGACGCTGGTGCGCGCCGGGCTGCGCGACGTGCTGGTCGAGCCGCGTCGTGCCGGGCTGATCGACGGCTTCCACGCCGCCCGCGATGCGGCGCTGGCGGCCGATGCGATGGGGGCGAGCATTTCCGGTGCCGGTCCCAGCGTGTTCGCCTGGTTCGAAGATGCCGCTGCGGCGCAGGCCGCGCAGGCGGCGGTGCAGCAGGCGTTCGCCAATGCCGGGTTCGACAGCCAGGCCTGGGTGTCACCGTTGAACGCGCCCGGCGCGCATCTGCTGTGAGCGCCGCGATCCTCTCCCTTTCCCCAGGATGTCCGATGAATTTCGTTTCCACCCGTCATGCCGCCCCCGCCGCTTCGCTGAGCCAGGCCATTGCTGCCGGGCTTGCGCCTGATGGCGGGCTGTACGTTCCCGCCCGACGTCCGGCACCGCAGGCATGGCGCGCCCAGGGCAGCCTCGCGCAGGATGCCGCAGCAGTGCTCGCCCCGTACTTCGCTGGTGATGCGCTGGCCGCGGCGCTGCCGGCGCTGTGCGCGCAGGCGTTCGATTTCCCCGCGCCGTTGCGCGCCCTGTCCACCCCGGGTGACCACGTACTGGAACTGTTCCACGGGCCCACGGCGGCATTCAAGGACTTCGGGGCACGCTTCCTCGCCGCCAGCCTGGCCCGGCTGCAGCGCGACCAGGCCCGCCCGTTGACGATCGTGGTGGCCACCTCCGGCGATACCGGGGCTGCCGTGGCGGCCGCGTTCCATCGCCAGCCGGGCATCCGGGTGGTGGTGCTGTATCCGGATGGGCGGGTATCGCCACGCCAGGCGCACCAGTTGGGCTGCTTCGGCGACAACATCCGCACCCTGCGCGTGGCCGGATCGTTCGACGACTGCCAGGCGATGGTCAAGCAGGCGCTGGGCGACCGCGCGCTGCAGGCGCAGGTGCCGCTGAGCTCGGCCAACAGCATCAGCCTCGGGCGCTGGCTGCCGCAGATGAGCTATTACGCGCACGCCGCGCTGGAACACCACGCCGCCACCGGGCAGGTACTGAACCTGGTGGTGCCCACCGGCAACCTGGGCAATGCGATGGCCGCGGTACTGGCGCGGTCGATGGGCCTGCCGCTGGGCCGGATCGCCCTGGCCACCAATGCCAATGATGTGCTGCCGCGTTACTTCCACGGCGCCGACTACGCACCCTCCGCCAGCGTGCAGACGGTGGCCAACGCGATGGACGTGGGGGCACCCAGCAATTTCGAACGGCTGCGCTGGTTGTATGCCGAGGACGACACGGCATTGCGGGCCGACTTCCGTGCCGATGCGATGGACGATGCGGCGATCCGGGCCCTGATCGCGCGGCGGTATGCGCAGGCGGGCGAGGTGTTCTGTCCGCATACGGCAACGGCGGTCGCCCTGCTCGAACGCCTGCGCGCGGAGGGGGTCGCGGGGGACTGGGCGGTGGCCGCCACCGCGCATCCGGCCAAGTTCGAGGGGGTGGTCGAGCCGTTGATCGGCCGTGCGCTGCAGGTGCCGCCGGCATTGGCCCGGCTGCTGCAGCGCCCGGCCAGCGCCGAACCCTGCGCGCCGGACTACGCCGCGTTGCGTGAGGTGCTGCTGCAGCCGTAACGCCCGTCAACGCCGGAGGGAGCCCGGCCGTGCGTCAGTACGTCTCGTCGGCCGACAGTTGGCGCAGCGCATCTTCGTCGAGGATCTCGACAGTGTTCAGATGGGGCAGGGCGATCAGGCCCTGCTGGCGCAGCTTGGTGAAGGTGCGGCTGACCGTCTCCATCGTCAGGCCAAGGTGGTCGGCGATGTCGCCGCGCCCCATCGGCAGGGTCACGCGTGTCCCGTCGCCCCCCAGCCGTGCCTCGCGCGCGGCCAGCCGCAGCAGGAAGTCGGCCAGCTTCTCGGCCGGTTGCAGACGGCCCAGCGCGAGCGCGGCGTCCTGCGCGGCATCCAGCTCCTGGCAGGCGCGCTGCAGCAGCTTGCGCTCCAGGTGCGGGAAGCGCGCGCGCAGGTCCTTCATCTGCGGCAGGGCGACCCGGCACACGCGGCTGTCGGCGATGGCCTCGATGTCATAGCGGTGGTGGTCGCTGCCGCTGAGGCCGAGATAGTCGCCCGGCAGTACGAAGCCGCTGATCTGACGGCGGCCGTCGGCCAGGGTGCGGACCAGGCGCAGCGCGCCGGCGGTCAAGGTATAGACATGATGGCGCGGCTCGCCGGCGCGCGCCAGGTTGGCACCCAGCGGCAGCGGCTGCGACACGGTGACCCGCTCCAGCGCCAGCACCTCGTCCGGCGCCAGCGCCGAGCACACCGCCAGATGGCGCACCGAGCAGTGCAGGCAGTCGCGCAGCGGCGAGCAGCCCGGCGTGGCAGGGTCTTCAACGGCGGAGAGGGCGTTACCGGGGTGAGGCCGGGTCATGTCGAACCAGGGAGCGGGGCCTGCCTATGATACGTCATGCGGTCGTTGGCCCGGGCCATGCCCGCCGGACGAGGTGCCGCCGCCCGGCTGCGGCTAGAATACGCAGCTCGCTCATCCCCCCGTTTTGCAGGAGTCCCGCAAGTGATCAAGCCCCGTACGCCGCCCGGCATCATGGAATTGCTGCCGCGTGAGCAGATCGCGTTCCAGCGCATGCTGGACGTCATCCGCCGCAACTACGAGCGGTTCGGGTTCCTGCCGGTGGAGACGCCGGTGTTCGAGCTGTCCGACGTGCTGCTGACCAAGTCCGGTGGCGAGACCGAGCGCCAGGTGTATTTCGTGCAGTCCACCGGCGCGCTGGCCAATGCGGCCGAAGCGGGCGACCGGAGCCTGCCGGAACTGGCCCTGCGTTTCGATCTGACCGTGCCGCTGGCGCGTTACGTGGCCGAGCACGAGCACGACCTGACCTTCCCGTTCCGCCGTTACCAGATGCAGCGCGTGTACCGCGGCGAGCGCGCCCAGCGCGGGCGTTTCCGCGAGTTCTACCAGTGCGACATCGATGTGATCGGCAAGGACAGCCTGAGCGTGCGCTACGACGCCGAGGTGCTGGCCGTGATCCACGCGGTGTTCGCCGAACTGAGCATCGGTGATTTCAGCATCCAATTGAACAACCGCAAGCTGCTGCGCGGCTTCTTCGAAAGCCTGGGCGTGGCCGATGGCGAACGCCAGCTGGCGGTGCTGCGCGAAGTGGACAAGCTGGACAAACGCGGCCCGGACTACGTGCGCGAGACACTGGTGGGCGAGGGCTTCGGCATTCCGGCCGGGCAGGTCGAGCGGATCCTGGCGTTCGTCGCGGTGCGCTCCAGCAGCCACGCCGATGCGCTGGCGCAGCTGGATGCACTGCTGGCCGACCCGGCCGCCAGCGACATGCTCAAGGCCGGCGTGGCCGAGCTGCGCGAGGTGCTGGAGCTGGTCAAGGCGCTGGGCGTGCCGGAGACCGCGTACTGCCTGAATTTCTCCATCGCCCGCGGCCTGGATTACTACACCGGTACCGTCTACGAGACCACGCTCACCGACCACCCGCAGATCGGGTCGATCTGCTCGGGCGGCCGCTATGAAGACCTGGCCAGCCACTACAGCAAGTCGCGTCTGCCCGGCGTGGGCATCTCGATCGGCCTGACCCGCCTGTTCTGGCAGCTCCGCGAAGCCGGGCTGATCGCCGGCATCGAGGACAGCAGCGTGCATGCGCTGGTGGCGCTGATGGACGACAACGGTCTGGCCCAGTCGCTGGACATCGCCCGCCGCCTGCGTGCCGGCGGCATCAATGCCGAAGTGCAGATGGAGCCGAAGAAGATCGGCAAGCAGTTCCAGTACGCCGCCAAGGCGGGCATCCGTTTCGTGGTGCTGGCCGGCGAGGACGAGCTGGCGCGCGGCGTGGTCGCGGTCAAGGACCTGCTGCGCGAGCAGCAGTTCGAGGTTGCCCGCGAGGAACTGGCCAGCGCCCTCCAGGTGGAGCTGGAACAGGCCAAGGTCATGCCGTGAGGCAGGCCGCGGCCGGGGCGCTGATGGCACTCCTGCTGACCGGGTGCCAGAGCGACCCGGCGCTGCACAGCCAGCGCATCGGGCCGGGACACTACCGGCTGGAGGCGGACCGCTGCCATGTTCTCCTCCCGGCGCCGCCGCGGCGGAATCCGCTGGAGCTGGATCTGGAAGCCCTCGCCGCGCGGACGTGCGGCGGCCGGGCCGGCCCGTTGGAAGCGCTGCAGCCCATTCCCAGCCGCCAGGGCAGTCTGTTCGGCGAATGCCTGCGCAGCGGCGCCCTGCGCGCCGAGGTGCGCTGCCAGCGCACCCCCCGGTAGAGCGGACCGTCGGTCGGCTTATCTGTCATCCGCCATCGTTCTTCGACCCCTCGGCACCGCCGCCCCCCGATACCCTGGCACCACGTCCGGTCGAGCCGCCCGTTGCTAGGCGGCGCTCCCGTCCGCCATCGCACCCCCTGAGCACCTACGCCCTGCGCGGCCCGCTGGCCAGCGCCCGGCGCTCCCCCACACCTGAATCCTTCCCGGTCCGCACCCGTCGGCGTTTGACCGCGGTCGTTTACTTGCGCTAATGTATTAGCGCGCTATTACATTCATACGATGAAACTACGCCCTATCCCCCGTGAAAAAGATGCCCAGGCCGACCTGTCGGCGCTGGCCCGCGCGTTCGCTGCGCTGTCCAGTCCGGCACAGGTGACCGCGTTCCTGCGCGACCTGTGCACCCCGGCCGAACTGGAGGCGCTGTCGGACCGCTGGAAGGTGGTGCCGCTGCTGCAGCAGGGCGTGCCGTATCGCGAAATCCATGAACTGACAGGCGTCAGCGTGACCACCACCGGCCGTGTCGCGCGTTCGCTGGAGCATGGACACGGCGGCTATGCCGCTGCCGTTGCCGCCACTGCGTCCACCTCCGAATCCACGTAGAGACCCTCCCCATGAGTGCAACCCAGACTGCCCCGGCACGCGACCGGCTGCGTATTGCCATCCAGAAGAACGGGCGGCTGGCCGAGCCTGCCCGCAGCCTCCTGACCGCCTGCGGGCTGAGCTGGCGGCAGAGCCGTGACAAGCTGTTCTGCTATGGCGAATCGCTGCCGGTGGACCTGCTGCTGGTGCGCGACGACGACATTCCCGGCCTGATCGCTGACGGCGTCTGCGATTTCGGCATCGTCGGCCGCAACGAACTGGACGAGCAGGGCGCCGCCCGTCGCCGGATCGGGTTGCCGCAGGCTTATCAGGCCCTGCGCGGGCTCAACTTCGGCCAGTGCCGGCTGATGCTCGCCGTGCCGGAGGAATGGGAGTGGCAGGGCGTGGCCACGCTGGCCGGCAAGCGCATCGCCACCAGCTATCCGGCGATCCTGGCCGACTGGCTGGAGGCGCGCGGCATCGACGCGCAGGTGGTGGAGCTGTCCGGCTCGGTCGAGATCGCCCCGCGCCTCGGCACGGCCGACCTGATCTGCGACCTGGTCTCCAGCGGCGCGACGTTGGCCGCCAACCAGCTGACGCCGGTGGAAACGTTGCTGGACAGCGAGGCGGTGCTGGCCGGTCCGGTGCGGACACCCGACGACGCGCGCGCCGGCCTGATGGCAATGCTGCTGCGCCGGCTCGATGCAGTGGTCAACGTGCAGGACAGCAAGCTGCTGATGTTCCGCGCCGCACGCGACCGCGTGTCCGAGCTGAGCCGGCTGCTGCCCGATGCCGATCCGCTGGTGCACCTGCCCGACGACGGTGGACACCTGCGCCTGCAGACCATGTGCCACGGTGCGTTGACCTGGCAGCGGCTGGAGGAGCTGGAGCGCGCTGGCGCCCAGGGGTTGATGGTGTTGAGCGTGGAGCGGTCGCTGGCATGAATCGTCTGCAATGGTCCCAATTGGATGCCGATGCCCAGGCGCAGGCGCTGCAGCGCCCCGTGCAGGCCGTAGCGGCACGCACCCGTGAATCGGTGGCGTCGCTGATCGCGGCGGTACGCGCCGACGGCGATACGGCGCTGCGCGAAATCAGCCTGCGCTTCGATGGCGTGGCCCCGGCAACCTTCGAGGTCGGCGAGGCCGAGTTCGCCGCCGCCGAGCGGGCGGTGTCGGCCGACCTGCGCAAGGCGATGAGCGAGGCCGCCGCACGCATCGCGATGTTCCACCAGGCCGGCATGAGCCAGGGCTATGCGGTGGATACCGCTCCCGGGGTGCGCTGCGAGCGCGTGGTGCGGCCGATTGGCCGGGTCGGCCTGTACGTGCCGGCCGGCAGCGCGCCGTTGCCGTCCACCGCGCTGATGCTGGGGGTGCCGGCGCGGTTGGCCGGGTGCCGCGAAGTGGTGCTGTGTACGCCGCCGCGCAGCGACGGCAGCGCCGATCCGGCAGTGCTGGTGGCCGCGCGCCTGACCGGGGTGCACCGCGTGTTCACGCTCGGCGGCGCACAGGCCATCGCCGCAATGGCCTACGGCACCGAGAGCGTACCGGCCTGCGACAAGCTGTTCGGGCCGGGCAACAGTTTCGTCACCGAGGCCAAACAGCAGGTGGCGCAGGACGGTGCGGCGGCCATCGACATGCCCGCCGGTCCCTCTGAAGTGCTGGTGATCGCCGATGCCGGCGCCAACCCCGCATTCGTCGCCGCAGACCTGCTTTCGCAGGCCGAGCACGGCCCGGATTCGCAGGTGCTGCTGCTCACCGATGATCCGGCCATGCTCGCCAGGGTGGCGGCGGCGGTCGACGACCAGCTCGGCCGCCTCTCGCGCGCGTCGATCGCGGTGCAGGCATTGCAGGCATCGCGCCTGATCCAGGTGGAGTCCCTGGCGCAGGCCTTCGAGATCAGCAACCGTTACGCGCCCGAACACCTGATCCTGGCGCTGCGCGAACCACGTGCCTGGCTGGACAAGGTCGAGGCGGCCGGCTCGGTGTTCCTCGGCGACTACACCCCCGAAGCGCTGGGCGACTACTGCAGCGGCACCAACCACGTGCTGCCCACCGCCGGCGCCGCGCGTGCCTACAGCGGCGTGAGCGTGGCCAGCTTCCAGAACCTGATCAGCGTGCAGTCGGCCACGCCTGCGGGCATCGCCGCGATCGGCGAATGCGCGCGCATCCTTGCCCGCGCCGAAGGCCTGGACGCGCACGAGAACGCGGTGACGCTGCGCATGGAGGCGGCCGCATGAACGCTGCCTCCATCCTGTCGCTGGTGCGCGACGATCTGCAGGCGTTTGCGGGCTACTCGTCGGCACGCAGCAGTGCGCTGGTGGGCGATGTGTGGCTCAACGCCAACGAATCGGCGTGGGCCAACCCGGCCGACGTGGCCGGTGGCGCGCGGCGCTATCCGGACCCGCAGCCGGCGGCATTGCGCGAGCGGCTGGCCGCTCTGTATGGCTGCGCGCCCGAGCAGTTGCTGATCGGGCGCGGCAGCGACGAAGCCATCGATCTGCTGGTGCGCGCCCTGTGCGAGCCGGGCCGCGACGCGGTGGTGACCACCCCGCCGGTGTTCGGCATGTACGCGGTGTGCGCGCGGCTGCAGAACGCGCCGCTGGTCGAAGTGCCGCTGATAGACCGCGGCGACGCGCTGGACGCCGACATCGACGCGGTGATCGCTGCCGCATTGGGCGGCAACGCCAAGCTGGTGTTCCTGTGTTCGCCATCCAATCCGGCCGGCAGCACGATCGCGCTGGCCGAGATCGAGCGTGTCGCGACGGCGCTGCAGGGCAGAGCATTGGTGGTGGTGGACGAGGCCTATGGCGAGTATGCGGAGCAGCCGTCTGCCACGACGCTGTTGAGCCGCCACGACAACATCGCCGTGCTGCGGACGCTGTCCAAGGCGCACGCGCTGGCGGCCGCCCGCATCGGCAGCCTGATCGCCGATGCCGCGCTGATCCAGCTGCTGCGCCGCTGCCAGGCGCCTTACCCGGTGCCGGCCCCCTGTGCGGATCTGGCATTGGCCGGTCTTGAGCCGGAATCCCTGGCCGTCACCGGCCAGCGCATCGCACAGGTCAAGGCCGAACGCGCGCGTCTGCAGGCTGGCCTGGCCGTGCTGCCCGGCGTGGTGCGCGTGTACCCCTCGCAGGGCAACTACCTGCTCGTGCGCTTTGCCGATGCACAGGTTGCGTTCGATGCGCTGCTCGCCGCCGGTGTGGTGGTGCGCGACCAGCGTGCCGCGCCCCAGCTCGGCGATGCGCTGCGCATCACCATTGGCAGCCCGGAGCAGAACGACCGCGTGCTTGCCGCCCTGATTGCCCGGAGGGCTGCCGCATGACCCCGATTCTGTTTGTCGACCGCGACGGTACCCTGATCGAGGAGCCAGCCGATTTCCAGATCGATGCCTACGAGAAGCTGCGCTTCGTCCGCGATGTGATCCCGGCGATGCTCAAACTGCGTGACGCCGGCTATCAGTTCGTGATCGTCAGCAATCAGGACGGGCTGGGCAGCGAAGATTATCCCCAGGCCAGCTTCGACGGCCCCAACGACCTGATGCTGCAGATCTTCGCCAGCCAGGGCATCGTGTTCCGTGACGTGCTCATCGATGGCACCTGGCCGCACGACAATGCGCCGACGCGCAAGCCCGGCATTGGCCTGATGCTGCCCTATCTGCAGGACCGCAGCATCGACTGGGCGCGCTCGGCGATGGTCGGCGACCGCCCCACCGACATCCAGTTCGCGCAGAACATGAACGTCCGCGGTTTCCAGCTGCGCACCGCACAGTTCGGCGGCGAGTGGGACTGGAACGGCATTGCGCACGAGCTGGCCGACGCGCCACGCCGGGCGACAGTGCAGCGCACTACCAGGGAAACCCGCATCCGCGTCGAGGTCGATCTGGACCGCGTCGCCGAACCGCAGATCCATACCGGTCTGCCGTTCTTCGACCATATGCTGGAGCAGATCGGCAAGCACGGCGGGTTCGCGCTGACCGTGCACGCCGAGGGTGACCTGCATATCGACGAGCACCACACCATCGAGGACACCGGTCTGGCCCTGGGCCAGGCCCTGCGCGAGGCGCTGGGCGACAAGCGCGGCATCGGCCGCTATGGCTTTACCCTGCCGATGGACGAGACCCTGGCCAGCGCCGCGCTGGATTTCAGCGGCCGGCCGTACTTCGTGTTCGAGGGCGATTTCAAGCGCGAACGTGTGGGCGACATGCCCACCGAGCTGGTACCCCACTTCTTCCGCTCGCTGTGCGACGCGGCCGGGCTCAACCTCAACCTCCGCGTGCAAGGCGACAACGACCACCACAAAGTCGAGGCGTGCTTCAAAGTACTTGCGCGCGCCCTTCGCCAGGCCTTGCCACGGCAGGGCAGCGCGATGCCCAGTACCAAGGGGGCGCTGTGAGCGAAATCGCCCTGATCGATGCCGGCGGCGCCAATCTCGGCTCGGTCCGTTATGCGCTGGAACGGCTTGGCGCGCGCGTGCGACTGGTGCGCGACGCGGCCGGCCTGCGCGGCGTGTCGCGGGTGATTCTGCCCGGTGTGGGTGCCGCGCCGCATGGCATGGCGCGCCTGCATGCGCAGGGGCTGGTGCAACCCCTGCGTGAACTGGAGGTGCCGTTGCTGGGCATCTGCCTGGGCATGCAGCTGTTGTTTGAAGGCTCCGAAGAAGGCCATGTCGAGTGCCTCGGGCTGCTGCCCGGCGTCGTCCGCCACCTGCATCCGGCCACCGGGATCCGGGTGCCGCACATGGGCTGGAACCGCCTGCTGCCGCTGCGCGATGCGCCGCTGATGCACGGCGTGGCCGATCGTGCCAGTGCCTACTTCGTGCACAGCTACGCCGCGCCATTGAACGAACACACCGTGGCAGCATGCGACCACGGCGGCCTGTTCGCGGCGGTGGTGCAGCGCGGCCGCCACAGCGGCGCGCAGTTCCATCCCGAACGGTCGGCCGCCACCGGTGCCCGGATCCTGCGCAACTTCATCGAGAACGCCTCCCCATGAGTTTCATCGTCTATCCCGCACTGGACATCCGCGACGGCCGCGTGGTGCGCCTGCTGCAGGGGGATTACACCCGGCAGACCACCTATGGCGACGACCCGCTGCCGCGCGCGCAGGTCTTTGCGGACGCCGGCGCGAGCTGGATGCACCTGGTCGACCTCGACGCCGCCCGTGCCGGCGGCTACACCCTCTCGCCCCTGCTCACGGCGATCACCGCGCAGACCGGGCTGAAGGTGCAGACCGGCGGGGGCGTGCGCTCGCGCGAGGATGTCGCCCGCCTCCTGCAGGCGGGCGCTGCCCGCGTGGTGGTCGGCTCCGTGTCGGTACGCCAACCGGATACGGTGATCGGCTGGCTGCGTGAGTTCGGCGCGGAGCGGCTGACGATCGCACTCGATGCCCGGCAGGCCGACGACGGCCGCTGGCTGCTGCCGGTGCACGGCTGGACCGAGACCGCCGACGTGACCCTGGATGCACTGGCCCAGCGCTATGCGCAGGCCGGCATGCGCCACCTGCTGTGCACCGACATCGCCCGGGACGGCATGCTGTCCGGGCCGAACATCGCGCTGTACCGGCACCTGTCGACGCTGCTGCCCGGCGTGGCCGTGCAGGCCTCCGGCGGCGTGCGCAGCGCCGCCGATGTTGCCGAGGCCAAGGTGGTGGGCTGCGGTGGCGCGATCCTGGGCAAGGCGCTGCTGGAAGGGCGCATGAGCCTGGCGGAGGCGCTGGCATGCTGAGCCGCCGGCTGATTCCCTGCCTGGACGTGCGCGACGGCCGCGTGGTCAAGGGCGTACGCTTCCGCGATCACGTGGACATGGGCGACATCGCCGAGCTGGCCCTGCGCTACCGCGACCAGGGCGCTGACGAGCTGGTGTTCTACGATATCGGGGCCAGCCCGGAGGGCCGTGCGGTCGATGTGGGCTGGATCGAGCGCATTGCACGTCTGATCGACATTCCGTTCTGCGTCGCCGGTGGCATCAGCGACGTGGAGACCGCCCGCCGCGTGCTGTATGCCGGCGCCGACAAGATATCGATCAATTCGCCGGCGCTCGGGCGCCCGGCATTGATCGAGGAACTGGCCGACGCCTTCGGCGTGCAGTGCGTGGTGGTCGGCATCGATTCGGTCCGCGAGCCTGATGGCCAATGGCGGGTGCGCCGTTTCAGCGGCGACCCCGACAAGACCCAGGCAGTGCCGATGCGCACGCTGGACTGGCTGGTGGAGGCACAGCGCCGCGGTGCCGGCGAGATCGTGCTGAACTGCATGGACAGCGATGGCGTGCGCCGCGGCTACGACGTGGCCCAGCTTCGCCAGGCACGCGCGTTGTGTCAGGTGCCGCTGATCGCGTCCGGCGGCGCCGGGGACATGCAGCACTTCGCCGACGTGTTCGACCAGGCCGACGTCGACGGTGCGTTGGCCGCCAGCGTGTTCCACAGTGGCGCCATTGCCATTCCCGCACTCAAGCAGTTCCTGCGCGAGCAGCAGATCGAGGTCCGTGATGTCTATTGACGTATTCCCCTCCCGCGAGGCGCTGGCTGCACTGGATTGGGCCAAGGGCGACGGCCTGCTGCCGGTGGTGGTGCAGGACGCCGATACGCTGGCCGTGCTGATGCTCGGCTATGCCAATGCCGAATCGCTGGAGCTCACCCTGGTGACCGGCCACATGACCTTCTACAGCCGCAGCCGGCAGCGGCTGTGGACCAAGGGCGAGTCGTCCGGCAACGTGCTGGCGGTGACGGCCGTGCGGGTGGACTGCGACAGTGACAGCCTGCTGGTCAGTGCACGCCCGGCGGGACCGACCTGCCATACCGGCGCCGAAAGCTGCTTCGCGCAGGCGCCCGGCAGCTTCCTCGGGCGGCTGGATGCGCTGGTGCGGCAGCGCGCGCAGGACCGTCCGGCCGGCAGCTACACCACCTCGCTGTTCGAGGCAGGCACCCGTCGCATTGCCCAGAAGGTGGGCGAGGAGGGCGTGGAAACCGCGCTGGCAGGTGTGGTGCAGGACGATGCGGCGCTGCTCGGCGAATCGGCGGACCTGCTGTTCCACCTCACCGTGCTGCTGCGTGCGCGGGGACTCGGGCTGGAGGATGCGGTGGCGGTACTGGCCGCACGGCACGCGGCCTGAGCGTTGAACCGGTGCGTTTAACGTTGGTGAAACGCACCGCAGGGGATGATGTGCGGCTTTACAATCGCCCACCCCGAACGGAACCCCCTCGATGACCCGCACTGCTGCCTGGCTGGCCTGCCTGCTGTTGACGACCGCCCCTGCCTGGGCTGCCGAGGTGACCGTGACCGGCAAGGTCTATCAGGAGCGCGACGGCAAGCCGGGGCGCGGCCCCACCGATCCGGGCCTGGCAGGCGTGCAGGTGTCCAACGGCGAGACCATCGTGCGGACCGCCGCCGACGGAAGCTATGCGTTGCCGGTGCGCGACGGCCAGACGGTCTTCGTGATCAAACCGGATGAATACCGGTTCCCGGCGGCGTCCAACGGCCTGCCGGGTTACTGGCGTCACTACGCGCCACAGGGCTCGCCCAGGCTGAAGTACGACGGCATCGCCGCCACCGGCGCCGGCACCCGCCACTGGGATTTCGCGCTGGAGCCGGTCGAGGACGCCGCCTCGGCCCGCGATGGCTTCGAGATGCTGGTGTTCTCCGACTCGCAGACCGCCAGCCGCCAGGACATCGGGTATTACCAGCGCGCCATCGTCGAGCCGATCGTCGGCAAGCACCCGGCGCGGCTGGGCACCACGCTGGGCGACATCGTCAACGACGACCTGTCGCTGTACCCGGCCATCAACAAGGTCACCGCGCAGCTGCAGGTGCCGTGGTTCCACGTGCCGGGCAACCACGACCTGGACATGGACGCCGGCGACGACCGCCATTCGCTGGACAGCTGGCGCGCGGTGTACGGGCCGGACACCTACGCGGTGGAAGAGGGCGGCGCCAGTTTCGTGTTCCTCGACGACGTGGTCTACGACCCCACCGCGCGGCCGAAGTACATCGGCGGCCTGCGCGCGGACCAGTTCACCTTCCTCGGCAACTACCTCAAGGGCCTGCCGCGCGACCGTCTGGTCGTTCTGGGCATGCACATCCCGCTGTTCGATGCCGAACCGGGCCGCGAGACCTTCCGCCACGCCGACCGCAAGCGCCTGTTCGCGCTGCTCAAGGACTTCCCCAACGTGCTGGTGCTGAGCGGCCACAGCCACACCCAGCGGCACTATTACCACAGCGCCGCCGAGGGCTGGCAGGGCGCCAAGCCCCTGCACGAGTACAACGTCGGTGCGGCCTGCGGTGCGTTCTGGTCGGGGGTCAAAGACAGCAACGGCATCCCCGACGCGACCATGAGCGATGGCACCCCGAACGGCTACGCCGTGCTGTCGGTCAAGCCGGCTGGCGACTATGCCCTGCGCTACTACGTGGCGCGTGCGCCGGATGACTACCAGATCGCACTGCATGCGCCGCGCGTGCTGCGCAAGGGCGCATATCCGGCCTGGGGCGTTTACGCCAATGTGTTCATGGGCCAGGACGACACCCTGGTCGAATACCGCGTCGATGACGGCGCGTGGCAGCCGATGAAGCGCGTGGTGCAGCCGGACCCGCGCCTGCTGGAAGAGAATGTCGCCGACGACACCGCCGAACGTCTGCGCGGCTTCGACCGCTCGCCGGAGGCCACGCCCTCGCCGCACCTGTGGCGCGGGGCGCTGCCTACCGACCTGGCGGCCGGCGCGCACAAAGTCGAGGTGCGCGCGGTGCACGACGATGGCCCCACCGCCACCGCCAGCACCACTTATCGCCTGCAGGTCGCCTCGCCCTGAGCTGGCATACGCCCCTGTACGGCAGGCGCCGCTTTGCAAACCCCGGGCGATCGCCGAAAATCGCCCGGATTGATTCGATCCCAGCCAAGGCCTGCGAGTGAGCGTTGCGGCACCGTTTTCCGGGCATGTCCCGCTCCCTTCCGATTCGTCCCGTGCGACGCCCGGTCCGGCCATGCGCCATGATCCGATCATCGTTGCCGATGTCGGCGGCACGTTCGCACGCCTCGGGCTTGCCGAGGTGCAGGCGGGTCTGCCGCCGCGCCTGAGCGGGCTGCGGCAGTACCGCTGTGCCGATTACGCCAGCCTGGCGGCGATCCTGGCCGACTTCACGCGCGCCGCCCTGCGTCCGGTCGACACCGCCGTCGTGGCGATCGCCGGGCTGCTGGAAGGCGACCACCTGGTCAACACCAACCTGGCCTGGCCTGTATCGGTGGCGGCCACGCGGGCCGAGGCCGGTCTGCGCTCGCTGGCGCTGATCAACGATTTCGAAGCGGTGGCCTACGCCATTCCGCACGTGCAGCCGGACACCCTGGTGGCGCTCAACGGCGAGCCGGTCGTCGCCTCGCCTTGGCCGGCGCTGGTGCTCGGCCCCGGCACCGGGCTGGGTGCGGCACTGCGCTTCCAGGGCGGCGACCAGCCGGTGCTGGCCAGCGAAGCAGGGCACGCCGCGCTCACCGCCGGCAATGCGCTGGAACTGGAGATCCTGCGCCAGATGCAGCAGCGCTGGGCGCATGTGGACCAGGAGCGGATCCTGTCCGGCAGCGGCCTGATGAACCTGTACCCGTGTCTGTGCGGCATCCGCGGCGTGACGCCGCGTTGGCAGACCACCGAAGACCTGATCGCCGCCGCGCAGGCCGGCGACGACGCACTGGCGGTGGAAACGCTGCAGGTGTTCAGCGCGTGGCTGGGCAGTCTGGCCGGTGATCTGGCGATCACCTTCGGCGCGCGTTCGGTGTACCTGGCCGGCGGCATTCCCACCCGCATCGCCACCTTCCTGCATGCCGGTGACTTCCGCGCGCGCTTCCTGTCGAAGGGGGTGATGAGCGGTGTGCTGGCGCAGGTGCCGGTGTGGCGGGTGGACCACGGCGAGCTGGGCATGCTCGGCGCGGCGGTGTGGCACGACGCACGGCGCGGCCGCGCCGTTGCGTGAGGCACTCCCGCCGCGCGGTGCGGCGGGATGACGACAGGCAGTGCAGGGAGGGGTGGGCATGACCGATCGCAGGCAGTTTCTCCAGGCCGGGGCGCTGGCCGCCGGTGGGTTGGTGTTGCCGCACGCAGGCGCGCAGCGCCGCAGTGGCGCGCGGGTGGTGTCCACTTGGGATTTCGGCGTGGGCGCCAACCAGGCGGCATGGACGGTGCTGTCGGCCGGGGGCACCGCGCTGGATGCGGTGGAGGCCGGCGCGCGCTGGGCCGAAAGCGAACTGTGCAACCCCACGGTGGGGCGCTGCGGCAACCCCGACCGCGATGGTGTGCTCAGCCTGGATGCCAGCATCATGGACGGCGACGGCCGCTGTGGCTCGGTAGCTGCCCTGACCGACATCCTGCATCCGGTGTCGGTGGCACGCAAAGTGATGGAAAACACGCCGCACGTGATGCTGGTCGGGCAGGGCGCACAGCAGTTTGCGGTGGAACAGGGCTTCGAGCGCCAGAAGCTGCTCACCCCGGCTGCCGAAAAGGCGTGGCGCGACTGGTTGAAGACCGCACAGTACACGCCCGAGATCAACGTGGAGCGGCGCGGCCGCCCCGGCGACAGCAGCAACCATGACACGCTGGGGATGCTCGCCATCGATGCCCACGGTCGCCTCGCTGGCGCCTGCACCACCAGCGGCATGGCCTGGAAACTGCATGGACGTGTCGGTGACAGCCCGATCATTGGCGCCGGCCTGTACGTGGACAACGAGGTCGGCGGCGCCACGGCGTCGGGCGTCGGCGAGGAGATGATGCGCAATGCCGCCTCGTTCCTGGTGGTGGAGCTCATGCGCCAGGGCCGGTCGCCGGCACAGGCGTGCCGCGAAGCGATCGCACGGCTGGTGCGCAAGCGCCCGGAGGCCAGCAGGACCCTGCAGGTATGTTTCCTGGCGATGGACCGGCATGGGGAGGTCGGCGCGTACGCGCTGCACCGGGGCTTCGTCTACGCGGTGTGCGACAAGGACCGCCAGGATGACCTGCGCGACTCGGCGTCGGTCTATACCAGCGAGCAGCGCTGAGCATGGCGCGCCGGCTGCTGGAGATCGCCTCCAACTCGGTTGCGTCGGCGCTCGCCGCGCAGCAGGGTGGCGCGGACAGGATCGAGCTGTTCGACAATCTTGCCGAAGGCGGCACCACGCCGTCGCACGGCAGCATCGCGGTGGCGCGCGAGCAGCTGCGCATTCCGCTGTTCGTGCTGATCCGGCCGCGTCCCGGCGACTTCCACTACGGCGCGCTTGACGCGGAGATCATGCTGCGCGATATCGCCTATTGCCGTGCACTGGGCTGCGATGGTGTGGTGATCGGCGCGCTGGATGCCGAGGGTGACATCGACGAGGCGCTGTGCCGCGCGCTGGTGCAGGCCGCCGGCCCGCTCCAGGTGACTTTCCATCGCGCGTTCGATGCCGCGCGCGATCTGCCCCGCGCGTTGGAGCAGGTCATCGCACTGGGCTGCCAGCGGGTGCTGACGTCCGGCGGCCAGGCCAACGCGGAGACAGGGGCCGCGGTGCTGGCCGCACTGGTCGCGCAGGCGAACGGACGCATCGGCGTGATGGCCGGGGCAGGGCTCAACGCCGGCAACATTGCCGCCGTTGCCGCCCGCAGCGGCTGTACGGAACTGCATGCGTCCGCCAAGGCCGTGCAACGCTCGGCCATGCGCCACCACAACCCGGCGCTGACCGGGCTGTCGCCGGACTGGATCGCCACCGATGCCGCGGAAGTGGCGGCGCTGCGCGCCGCGCTGGACGCACGCGCAGGGTAGACCCGCGCGGAGACATCGGCCCGCTGCGACAACAAAAACGGCAGCCGCCTGTACCAGCGCGGCTGCCGTGGAGGAACAACCCCCGCCCGAAGGCGGGGGGAGACACTCAGAACTTCCAGGTCATGCCGAGGTAGAGCTGGCGACCGGAGTACAGGTTGGACAGCAGGCGCGCCTTGCTGTCGTTGCCGAGATAGACGCGCTGCTCGGACTTGGTGGCGTTGAGCACCGATGCGCTCAGGATCAGGGCGTCGGTGATGTTGTAGGCCGCGTTGAGGTCCAGCTGGTCATACGGTTCGGAGTACTGGGTGAGACCGTTGTTCAGACCGCCCACCACTTCGCCACGGCGGTTGAACGAGGCGCGCGCCAGGAACTTCTCGTTCTCGTAGAACACCGTGACGTTGGCCTGGTTCTTGGCGCTGCCGACCAGCGGCGAGGAACCGATGCGTTCGCCATCGAGCACCACGGCGGCCAGGTTGGTGTCGTTGTAGGTGTAGTTGGCCTGGATGCCCAGGCCGATATCGAACGTGTACTGGCCGTACAGTTCAACGCCCTGCGACACGCCATCCTGGCCGTTGGCCTGGGTGGAGTACTTCTGCACCGTCACCGACTGGCCACCGACGTTCATCTGCTGGTCGCGCACCACCGGCACGGTGAAGTTGCTGATGTCCTTGCGGAACAGCGCCACACCGGCCACCGAACCCGGGCGGAAGTACCACTCCAGACCGAGGTCGTACTGGGTGGCCTCGAACGGCTGCAGATTCTTGTTGCTGCCAGAGCCGTACCAGCCGGGAGTGTCGGTGCCGCCGGCGACGCGGCGATCGTTGCTGTACTCCTCGCTGACATAGCTCAGACCGCCCGGGTAGGCGATGCTGGTGTAGCCGGGGCGGGCGATGACCTTGGACGCGGCGCCGCGCAGCACCAGGCTGTCGGTGATGTCCCAGGCGATGTTGAAGCTCGGCAGGAAGTCGGTGTAGGTCTTCTCCATCGAGCTGAGCGCATAGGTTTTCTCACGCGCCAGGTTGTCGGGCAGGCGCACGAAACCGCTCTGGCAGACATAGCCGGTATTGGAGGCGATCAGCGGTGCCGCCGCCGGATCGTTGCAGCCCATCGGCGTGCCGGCGGCGTTGTCCTGGAAGTAGTCGTTGAACTTCTCCACCGAGTCGCTGGATTCGGCGAACTGGCGGGTACGCACCACACGCACGCCCACGTTGCCGCGGACCCGTTCGGTGCGGAAGTTGGCCTGGAAGTAGCCCGAGTAGATCTTCTCGTCGACGTTGTAGACGAAATCCTCTTCCTTGCGATTGTGCGAGCCACCGTAGGTCTGGTTGAGGTAGTTGATGTACGCCGGATAGTTGATGCCCGGGAACACGTTGGCGTTGAAACCGCCGGCGATGTTGTTGATCGGGTTGGACAGGAAGAAACCGGGCTGGGCGACACCGGCCGAGGCATCGCAGCCGGACTGGTAGCGGTTCTGGTCGTAGAACGCCGGATCGGGATCCTTGCCCTGGCACACCCAGTAGGTGTTGCCGGTGTTGCGATGGACCGAGCCGTCACGGTACTTGGTGCCGAACTGGATCGAATCCAGCCAGCCGCTTTCAAACAGCTTGGTGACATCGGCCTGGAAGTAGTTCTGCTTGATGTCGGTCTGCGTCCACGACGAATCGGTCGAGCCGGTGTCGACTTCGGCGATGCCGGCCATCAACTGTTCCTGCAGGTCCGGCGAGAACGTCGCGCTCGGCGTGCCGGTCAGGTCCCAGGCGCTGTAGCTGTTGCCGGACTGCCACACGCCATTGACCTGGCGGCGTGGCTTGGCCGCCATGCGGAACTTCATCGACGGGCCGCCTTCGGACCAGGTCCGGCCGCCGGTGAACGAGGCCTTCCACAGCGGGCTGATGTCCCAGTCGATGGACAGATCGGCGGTCTGCGACAGCGCCTTCTCACGGCTGTAGTCGCCGGTCAGCTGCGGGGTGGGGATGGTGCAGTCGTCCGGACCCCAGCCACCCGGCGCGAGGCCTGCGGCCGCAGCCTGTTCCTCGCTGCAGTAATAGGTCTTGCCGGCCAGCTTCTCGTACTGCGCGCCGGTCACGATGCTGCCGCTGGGATCGAAGGTGAGCCCGTCCAGCATGCGGCCGCCGGCCCAGTTGCCGTCGCCGTTGTAGCGCGCCAGATTCCATTCGGGAATCTTCAGCATGTTCTGGGTGTAGTTGCCTTCCAGCTCGAAGCGGAAGTAATTGGCGGTCAGCGTCAGGTTGTCGAGCGGCTTGAACTGGAAGGTGAACTGGCCACCCTTGCGCTCGCGCTCTTCTTCCTTCACGGCGAAGTTCACCGAGGTCGGCATGAAGAATTCGCTGTAGTTGCGGCCGCTCTGGTCATTGAAGCCGGACCGGCCCCACCAGTAATGGATGCCGTCCTGTTCCAGCACGTTGCCGTTGGCGTCGCGCGCATCGGTGTTGTTGCCGTACCACTGGAAGTCCTCGGTGCTGGCTTCCATCGTGCGGCTGGTGCGCTTCTGCTGGGTCACCCCGACCAGCACGCCGAAACGCTCGTCCTTGCTGTGCCAGGAATACAGCGCCGACAGCTGCGGATCGATGTCGTGGCTGGTGTCGGAGGTGGTGCCCTCGACGGTGACGTAGCCCGAGTTGGCTTCCATGTCGAGCGGACGGCGGGTATGCAGGATCACCGTGCCGCCGATGCCGCCTTCGTCGATGCGCGCTTCCGGCGACTTGAACAGCTCGGCGCTGGACAGCATGTTCGACGGCAGCAGGGTGTAGTTGAACGAGCGCGTGGCTTCGTTGTTGGTTTCCGAGGTGGCGACGTAGTTGCCGTTCAACTGCGTGAGGGTGAGATCGGGCGCCAGGCCGCGCACGCTGACCGTCTTGCCTTCGCCGCCATCGCGGGTGATGACCACGCCCGGCACGCGCTGCAGCGCGTCGGCCACGTTCTTGTCGGGGAACTTGCCCACGTCCTCGGCGGTGATCACCTCGACCACGGCATTGGCATCGCGCTTCTGCTGCAGGCTCTTTTCGATGGCGTAGCGGTAGCCGGTGACGGTCACGCTGTCGAGCGTGGTGGCGTCCGGTGACGGGGTCGTGCCGGCCTGTTGCGCGAAGGCGCCGGCCGGGGCCAGCGCGGCGGCGAACAGCGCGGCGGTGATGGCTGCCGACAGCGTGTCGCGGTTGCGCATGCGGGACATCTTGTTCATTCCACTCTCTCCCTCTCCTGGATTGAAACGGTGGCGATACGTGATTGAATCGATCTAATTCTGGAGGTCGCTGTTGCCAGCAACGAACGACGGTGCGTCCCGCATGCAACGTGAGGCAGGTCCCCCCACCTACCTGTCCGTCAATCGTGACCGTTCGGAGTTGGATCGATCTAAACGATTGGCGGGGGATTTTTAGCACGGCCCGGGAGGCGAAGCATGCTGCTGCGCAATATGACCGCGGTATGTCGGCAACGACCGGTTTTCGCTGTGGAGGTGAAAACGTTTTCTTGCGCAGGCGCCATACCAGGCGGTCGTTCCAGGCGCAGCCGGCAGCCAGGCCGCCGCCACAGACGACATCCATGTTGCGCCGCAGAATGCATCCGTCGAAATCCCCGTGCTTTACTTGAATCGATCTAAATTCACTGCTGCGTGGATTTGGACGCGCGCCAACAGGGGGATGGCCGGCCAGCAATGGCGGGGCTTTCACCCGTCCAGTCGCCTGGTTCCCGGCATCGGCCGGGCCACCGGTCGCCCGCATCGACATCGACCCACAGGAACCCCGCATGCGCCGAACGTCTGTCCTCGCCGTCACCTCTCTGCTTGCCCTGGCCTGCGCGCCCCTGCTGCAGGCGGCCGCCCCGGCCGCGCTGGAGCGCGAGGTCAACACCTTCATCGGCAGCAAGGATGACGGCAATACGTTCCCGGGGGCCTCGGCGCCGTTCGGCCTGATCCAGGTCAGCCCGATCGGGGAGCACTACGCGGGCTGGCGTTACGACGACCCGAAGATCCGCGGGTTCGGGCATTCCTTCCTGTCCGGTGCCGGCTGCTGGGAGCAGGGGGGCCAGGTGTCCGTCCTGCCGGTCACCGGCAGCATCGGTCCTGGCGGCGATTTCGACACCGCCACCGCCAAGAGCTTCGATCACAAAGCCTACGCAGCCTCCTACACCCATGAGGGCGAGGTCGGCCAGGCCGGCTACTACAAGGTGCGCCTGACCAGCTACGGCGGCATCGATGCCGAGGCCACCGCGCGCACCCGGGCCGCAGCCGAACGCTACACGTTCGCCGCCGGTGCGGAAAACGGCCACGTGCTGGTCAACGTCGGCCAGGCCAACGAACGCCATTCGGTGATCGGCAGCGTCATCGATGTAGTGGGCGACCGTGCGGTGGAAGGCAAGCTGGTCACCCGCAGCTTCTGCGGCGGCCATCAGTACACCACCTGGTTCCGCATCGAGTTCGACCGCCCGTTCAAGGCCTTCGGCACCTGGGGCGAGGGCGGCGGGCTGCCCGGTGCGCGCCACGGCATGGAAGGCGAACTCAAGCCCAGCGGCGCGTGGCTGAGCTTCGACCTGTCGCAGGGACGAGCGGTCACGGCGGTCAGCGCGATCTCGCACGTGGATGCCGAGGGTGCGCGCGCCAACCTGCGCAGCGACGGCATGGAAAAGGGCCGCCTGCTGGGCTTCGACCGGATGCGCGAGCTGGCGCAGACACGGTGGCGCGACGAACTGCGCAGCGTGCGCGTGCAGGGCGGGAACGGTGACGACCGCACCGTGTTCTACACCGCGCTCTACCACGCCCTGCTGCAGCCGCTGACCGGCAGCGATGCCGACGGCCGCTACCGTGGTTACGACGATGCCATCCACCGCGCCGACGGCTGGACCTACTACGAGTACTTCTCGCTGTGGGATACCTATCGTGCGCAGAACCAGTGGCTGGCACTGACCCGTCCGCAGGTCGCCCGCGACATCGGCCGCAGCCTGCTGGCCATCGATGCGCAGGGCGGCTGGCTGCCGCGCTGGGGCTACGCCAACTTCGAAACCAACATCATGACCGGCGATCCGGTGACGCCTTTCATGGTGGATCTGTGGCGCTTCGGCGCGCTCGACGGGCGTGAGGCCGAGGCGTACACGGCGTTGCGGAAGAACGCGTTCAGCACGCCGCCGATCAACTCGCGTCACGCCGGCCGGTCCGGCAATCCCAGCTATCTTGCCAATGGCTTCGTGCAGTACGACCGTGCGTTCCCCTCCAAGGGCATGGATGTGGATCCGCATCATGGCGGCTCGGCCACACTGGAGTACGCACTGGCCGACTGCGCGCTGGCACAGATGGCCGACGGCCTCGGCCACGCCGACGACGCCGGTGTGCTGCGCACGCGTGGCCGCAACTGGAACAAGGTATGGGACCCGGACGTGCGCGACGAAGGCGGCTTCAGCGGCTTCCCGCGGCCGCGCATGGAGGACGGCAAGTGGTACGTGCCGGCCGATGGCCGCTACAGCCCGCGTTCGCACCACGGGTTCCATGAAGGCACGGCGTGGCAGTACCAGTGGCTGGCCCAGCAGGACATCCCGGGCCTGGTGCAGGCGATGGACGGTCGCGCCGAGGCCGCACGCCGGCTGGATGCCTTCTTCGCCTACGACGCACTGCGCCAGGCCCCGTTGACGGCCGCGCGCAAAGAATGGGTGGTGGGGCCGTACAGCTACTACAACCAGTTCCGCTACAACCCCAACAACGAACCGGATCTGCATGCGCCGTGGATGTACACGCTGATCGGCCAGCCGTGGAAAACCGCCACGGTGGTGCGCGCCGCGCAGCAGCTGTTCACCAACGCGCCCAATGGCGTCACCGGCAACGATGACCTTGGCACGATGTCGGCGTGGTACCTGTTCAGCGCCTTGGGGCTGTACCCGGCGGTGCCGGGCAGCGGTCAGTTCCTGCTGCACACCCCGCGCTTTGCCCAGGTCGATGTCGATCTCGGCCAGGGCCGCACCCTGACCGTGAAGGCGCCGGGTGCCGATGGCCGCACGCTCCAGTACGTGCAGGGCGTGCAGGTGGATGGTCGCGCGCATGCGCCGGTGTGGCTGGACTGGGCGCGCCTGCAGCAGGGGGGGCGCATCGATGTGGCGCTGGCAACGCAGGCGCCGGAAAGCGGGTGGGGCACGCAGGTGGCCGACCTGCCGGTGTCGTACTGCGCCACCCCGGGTGCGGCGCTCGAATGAGGGCTGCTGCAATCGTTTAGGCTTGCACGATGCCAAGGAACCCCAGCACACGATGAATGACAAAGCTTCCCCTGCCGGCAAGGGCACGCGCGCGGTGACAGTGACCGACATCGCCGAGGCGATCGGCGTGTCGCGCGCCACCGTCTCGCTGGTGCTGCGCGGCAGCCCGCTGGTGAACGTGGATACGCGAGCGCGGGTCGAGGCCGAACTGCGCCGGCAGCGCTATGTCTACAACCGGGGGGCGGCCAACCTGCGCCGGCGCACCTCGTCCAGCATCGCACTGGTGATCAACGACCTGTCCAACCCGTTCTTCGCCGAGTTCGCCTCCGGCGTCGACGAAGCGCTCGGCGGCAAGGGTTTCGTGACGTTGCTGGGCAGCACCGGCGAGTCCCCGGAGCGTCAGCAGGCGGTACTGACCACGCTGATGGAACACATGCCGGCCGGACTGATCCTGTCGCCGGCCGAAGGCAGCGATGCCGCCCAGCTGCGCCAGGTGCTCGGACATGCCAACGTGCTGCTGTTCAATCGCGAGCTGCCCGGGGCGACCTGGGACTTCCTGACCCTGGACAACCAGCAGGGTGCGTACCTGGCCACGCGCCATCTGATCGAGCGCGGCCACCGCCGCATCGCGTTCTTTGGCGGTCACGCGGTGTCCAGTTCGTGCCACCAGCGCCGCACCGGTTATGCCCAGGCAATGCACGAGGCCGGACTGGAGACGCAGCCGGACTGGTTGATTGAAACCTCCCCGAGCCGCCTGGACGCGGCGGCCCGTAGCGGCGAGCTGTTTGCCGCTGCGACGGTGCCCACCGCGGCGGTCTGCTACAACGACAGCGTCGCGCTGGGACTGATGCTGGGCCTGGCGTCGCGTGGCGTGCACCCGGGTCGCGATTTTGCGGTCACCGGTTTCGACGATATTTCCGAAGCAGCAGTGGCCATGCCGCCGCTCACCACGCTGACCGTCGATCCGCGCGCGCGCGGGCGTCAGGCGGCGGAACTGCTGCTGCAGCGTCTGGACAACCCCGACGCCGCACCCCAGCGCACCGTTGCACCCGTCCAGCTGCGCGTCCGCGACAGCAGCGGCCCTTCCTTTGCCTGATGACCTCCCTTGTCACCTGCCCGCGCACTGAGGCGCGTACCTGAATGCCCATTTCGCCAACGCCCCGACTGCCTGCCTCATCCGCCGCCGCACCCGTGGTCAACACGCGCGTCGCGCTTGCGGTGGCGACCACGATCTTCTTCATGTGGGGCTTCCTGACCTGCCTCAACGACATCCTGATCCCGCATCTGAAGGCGGTGTTCGAACTGAACTACGCCCGCGCGATGCTGGTGCAGTTCACCTTCTTCGGTGCGTACTTCCTGATGTCGCTGCCGGCCGGCCGGCTGGTGGCGCACCTGGGTTACAAAAAGGGCATCGTGGCCGGCCTGGCGATCGCCGGGGTCGGCGCGCTCGGCTTCTGGCCCGCGGCCGAACTGCGCGTGTATGAGGCCTTCCTCGGCGCGCTGTTCGTGCTCGCCACCGGCATCACTGTGCTGCAGGTGGCGGCCAACCCGTACGTCGCGCTGCTGGGGCCGGAACAGACCGCGTCGAGCCGGCTGACCCTGGCCCAGGCGCTGAACTCGTTGGGCACGGCGATCGCGCCGATCTTCGGCGGCCTGCTGATCCTGGGCAACACGGTCAAGAGTGCCGAGGAGATCAAGGCGCTGCCGGGTGCCGAGCAGATCGCCTACCGGGTGCAGGAAGCGCAGTCCGTTCAGGGCCCGTACGTCGGCCTGGCCGTGGCGCTGTTCCTGCTGGCGGTATTCGTCTATCTGTTCCGCCTGCCGGCGCTGACCGAAACTACCGAGCAGGCCGATACCGGCAAGCACACTCTGCTGGACGCGCTGCGCCATCGCCATGTGCTGTTCGGCGTGCTGGCCATCTTCTTTTACGTGGGCGCGGAAGTGTCGATCGGCAGCTTCCTGGTCAACTACCTGTCGCTGCCCAACATCGGTGGCTTCACCGAGAAGGAAGCCACCCACTATGTGTCGGCGTACTGGACGCTGGCAATGATCGGTCGTTTCGCCGGCTCGGCGATCATGACCCGGTTCTCGCCGCGCGTGCTGCTGACCCTGTTTGCAGGGATCAACGTGGCGCTGCTGGCGGCGACCCTGCTGAGCCAGGGACAGGTCGCGCTGTACTCGATCGTGGCGGTGGGCCTGTTCAACTCGATCATGTTCCCGACCATCTTCGCGCTGAGCATCGAACGCCTGGGCACCCTGACCAACAAGGCCTCCAGCCTGTTGATCATGGCCATCGTCGGCGGCGCAGTGGTGCCGTACCTGCAGGGCCTGCTGGCCGACCAGATCGGCCTGCATGAGTCGTTCATCCTGCCGCTGCTGTGCTACGGCTACATCATTTTCTACGGTCTGTCGGGCTCGCGCCCGGCGGTCGGATTCCGCCAGGGAGCGTGAGGGCACGATGTCCAAGATTGTTTGTTTCGGCGAGATTTTGATCGATCTACTCGCCCAGCCACCGGCCTCGCCGGATACCCCGCGCGCCTTCCTGCAGTACGCCGGCGGCGCTCCGGCCAACGTCGCCGTGGCTGCCGCGCGGCTGGGTGCCGACACGCACTTCGCCGGCATGCTGGGGCAGGACATGTTCGGCGACTTCCTCGCCGAGAGCCTGGCCGATGCCGGTGTGGCCACCGACTGCATCGTGCGCACCGACGCGGCGAAGACCGCGCTGGCGTTCGTGGCGCTGGATGCCAGTGGCGAGCGGAGCTTCAGCTTCTACCGCCCGCCTGCGGCGGATCTGCTGTTCCGCAGTGCGCACTTCCATCCCAACTGCTTTGACGGCACGCGCAGCTTCCACGTGTGTTCCAACAGCCTGACCGAAGCCGACATCGCCGAGACCACGCTGGAGGGCATGCGCCGTGCGCGCACAGCCGGGGCGATGGTCAGCGTCGACCTGAACCTGCGCCCGGCCCTGTGGCCGGCCGGCGTGGATCCGCTGCCGCGCCTGTGGGAAGCCCTGCTGCTGGCCGACCTGGTCAAGCTCTCGCGCGAGGAACTGGATTATCTGGCCGCAGCGCAGGCCGGCGACGGCGAGGCGGTGGTACAGCGCCTGCTGGCCGCACAGGCGCAGGCCGTGGTGATCACCGACGGTGCCGCCCCGATCCGCTGGTTCACCCGCCGTTCGCAGGGTGTACTCACCGGCTTCCGCGTGCAGACGGTCGATTCCACGGCCGCCGGCGACGCGTTCGTCGGCGGGCTGCTGTTTGGCATCGGTGAGCGCGGGGGGGATGGCAGCGCATTCGCCGCGTTCTGCCAGGACCCGGCCGCGCTCGTGGATGCGATCCGCTTCGCCGCCGCCGTGGGCGCGCTCGCGGTGACCCGCAAGGGCGCGTTCGCGGCCATGCCCACTCTAGATGAAGTCCAGCAACTGCTGCAGCAACAACAGGATGACGCCGCATGACCACGCCGGTTCCGCCGCAACCCGATTTCCGCTCGCCTGACTTCCTGCGTGCCCACATCGCGCAGAGCATGGCGTTCTACCGGCCCAACGAGATCGACCCGACGGGCGGGTTCTTCCACTACTTCCGTGACGACGGCAGCGTGTACGACGCCAGCCACCGTCACCTGGTCAGCAGCACGCGCTTCGTGTTCAACCATGCGATGGCGTACCGCGAGTTCGGCAACCCCGACGACCTCAAGGCGGTCGAGCATGGCATCCGCTTCCTGCGCGAGGTGCATCGCAACCCCGTCACGGGCGGCTATGCCTGGACCCTGCGCGATGGTGTCGTCGAGGATGCCACCAACCACTGCTACGGCGTGGCCTTCGTGCTGCTGGCCTACAGCTGCGCGCTGAAGGCGGGCATCGGCGAGGCGCGCGCCTGGATGGACGAAACCTGGACGCTGCTCGAAAGCCGTTTCTGGGAGCCTGGGTTCGGTCTGTACAAGGATGAGGCCGATGCGGACTGGACCTTCAGCGACTACCGTGGCCAGAACGCCAACATGCACATGTGCGAGGCGATGCTGGCCGCGTTCGAGGCGAGCGGCGAGCAGCGCTATCTCGGCCGCGCGCTGCTGCTGGCCGACCACATGACGCGCCGTCAGGCCGCGCAGGCCGACGGCCTGGTCTGGGAACACTACGACCGGCAGTGGCGGATCGACTGGGACTACAACCGAGACAATCCCAGGCACCTGTTCCGCCCGTGGGGCTTCCAGCCCGGCCACCAGACCGAATGGGCAAAACTGCTGCTGATCCTGGGTCGGCACGTGCAGGCCGATTGGCTGGTGCCGACCGCGCGCCACCTGTTCGACACCGCCGTGGCCCGTTCCTGGGACGACGAGCGCGGCGGCCTGTACTACGGTTTCGCACCGGATGGCAGCGTCTGCGACGACGACAAGTATTTCTGGGTGCAGGCCGAGTCGCTGGCCACCGCCGCCCTGCTGGCCGCGCGTACCGGCGATGACGCCTACTGGGCGTGGTACGACCGGCTGTGGGCCTATGCATGGTCACATATGATCGACCATCGCTACGGCGCCTGGTACCGCATTCTGGATGCGGACAACCGCAAGTACAGCGACGAGAAGAGCCCGGCCGGCAAGACCGACTACCACACGATGGGCGCCTGCTACGAAGTGCTCAACGTGGTGCGTTGACAGAACGGGGAGCAGCACATGCGGATGCGTCGTTTCGGTCTGATCGTCGGGTCGCTGTTGCTGCTGCTGGGGGCGCTGCCGCTGTCGGCGGCGCCGTTGCAGGCGCAGTGGACCTTCCGCCTGCTGCCCGGCGATGCCCGGCTGGCCGCGCATCCGCAGCTGGCCGACTGGCACAGTGCGCAGGTGCCCGGCGCCGTGCACACCGACCTGCTGGCCCAGGGGCTGATCCCGGACCCCTACGTGGGGGCGCCGGAGGCGGGCCTGCAATGGATCGGCCTGGCCGACTGGGAGTACCGGGGCCGCTTCGACGTGGATGCGGCCACGCTGGCCAGGGCGCATGCCGAACTTGCCTTCGATGGTCTGGACACGTTCGCCACCGTCGAGCTCAACGGCGCGCCGCTGCTGCGGGCCGACAACAGCCACCGCACCTGGCGGGCGCGGGTGGACGGGCAGTTGCGCCCCACCGGCAATGAACTGCGCGTGGTGCTGCGCTCGCCGATCACCACGCTGCTGCCAGGCGTGCAGGCAATGCCCCACAAAATCGCCGGCAACTACCCATCGCCGTACGGGGACGAGCCCAAGGATGCGATGGTCGGCAACTTCGTGCGCAAGCCCGGATACCACTTCGGCTGGGATTGGGGCCCGCGGTATGTCACGGCAGGCATCTGGCGCCCGGTGCGGATGGAGAGCTGGGATGCGCAGCGCCTGACCGATCTGGCTGTGCATACGCGCAGCCTGGATGCGGACAAAGCCGAGCTGGACATCGCGGTGCAGGTGGAGAGCGCCACCGCCGGGACGGCGCCGCTGCGTATTGAACTGATCGATCCGGACGGGCGGGTGGTGCGCCGGTTCGACCCGCGTGTGGCCCTGCGCGCGGGCGACAACCGCGTGGTCGTGCCGGTGGTGCTGCCCGCGCCACGTCGCTGGTGGCCGGTGGGGCAGGGCGAGCAGGCGCGCTACACCGCGCGTGCCACCCTTGCCGCAGGTACGGCGGGCGCCCTGCGGATGGAGCGCCGCATCGGGCTGCGCACGGTGGAGCTGCGGCGCGAGGTCGATCGCAGCGGCGGCCAGGGCTTCGCATTCGTGATCAACGGCGTGCCGATCTTCGCCAAGGGCGCCAATGTGATTCCCTTTGACATGTTCCCGGCGCGGGTTGAGCCTGCACGCATCCGCCGCGAGCTGACCGCCGCGCGCGATGCCAACATGAACATGCTGCGCAACTGGGGCGGCGGCTATTACGAAGACGACGCGTTCTTCGATATCGCCGATGAGCTGGGCCTGCTGATCTGGCAGGACTTCATGTTCGGGGGCGGCATGCAGCCTGGTTACGATCCGGCGTTCCGCGCCAACGTGGTGGCCGAGGCACGCGACACTGTGCGCCGCCTGCGTCACCATCCCAGCGTGGTGCTCTGGTGTGGCAACAACGAGGAAGAGACCGCCTGGAAGGACTGGGGCCACGGGCGTGACCTCACCGCCGCCGATCCGGTCTTTGCGGCGAAGGTCTGGCAGGGCTATGTCGACCTGTTCGGGCTGGACCTGCGCCACGTGGTGGCCGAGGAGGGGCTCGGTGTGCCGTACTGGTCCAGTTCGCCCGGCAATGACCTGGACGAGAAGGCCAACGATTCCACCCGTGGCGACAAGCATTACTGGCAGGTCTGGGGCAACCCGGCGCTGCCGGTGACGGCTTACCTGCGCGAGACGCCGCGCTTCATGTCCGAGTACGGCCTGCAGGCGTGGCCGGTGCTGCGCACGCTGGACGGCATCATCCCGGCCGCCGAGCAACGCGTGGACAGCCCGACCGTGCGCGCGCACCAGAAGTTCATGGCCGGGGAGGGCAACCAGCGCCTGCTCAAGTACATCGAGGAAGGCTACGGCACGCCGCGCGACTTCCCCACGTTCGTGTACCTCAGCCAGGTCATGCAGGCCGAGGGCATCGCGCTGGCCGCACTGCACCACCGCGCGTCGCGGCCGTACACGATGGGTTCGCTGTACTGGCAGTTCAACGATGTGTGGCCGGGCGCGTCGTGGTCCAGCATCGATTACGCCGGCCGCTGGAAGGCATTGCATTTCCAGGCGCGCCGCTTCTTCGCCGACCAGGCGGTGGCCGCGCTGCGTGATGACGACGGCATCACCCGGATCAGCCTGCTCAACGACCGCCGCGACGCGCTGGTGGGGCAGTGGCGGCTGCGGGTGATGGGCCTCGACGGTCGCGTCCACACACGCCAGCAGCACGCCGTGACGGTGCCGCCGGGCGCGGCGCTGGAGGTGGCGCGGCTGGACGATGCGGCGCTGCTTGGCCAGGCCGATCCCCACCGCACCGTGGCCGTGGTCGAACTGCTGGATGGCGGCGGCAAGCCGGTGTCGCAGGGCGTGGTGTACTTCGACGTGGCCAAGGCGCTGGCGCTGTCCCGGCCGCAGATCCACACCGACCTGCAGCGCGCAGGCGACGGTTACCGCCTGCGCCTGCGCAGCGACCGGCTGGCCCGTGCGGTGTGGATCGGGTTCGACGGACTGGACGCGGTGCTGCAGGACAATGCGTTGACGCTGCTGCCCGGCGAAACCGTGCAGGTGAACCTCACTGCAGACGCCGACCTGGCCACGCTGCGCCGCGCGTTGCGGGTGCAGTCGCTGGCCGATGCGCTGGTACCGCCGGCGGATGCCAGCGCCGCGCGTTGATCGCGCCGCCGCAGCGGCCTACATGCCGCTGCGGTTGACCACTTCGATACCGTTGACCAGCACGCGGAAACGCTGTTCGCGGAAGGCCGCGAACAGGATCGAGCGGGTTTTTTCCACGATCACCTCCTGGCCGGCGATGCGCCGCAGCCAGGACTGGGTGGTGGTAAAGGAAAAATGCGTGCCCGGGTGTGCCGGGTGCTGGACCCACACGGTCTCATCGGCGCTGACCAGCTTCATCCCGCCCCAGAACCAGTCGCGGGTGAGCTTGACCGGCGTGGTCCCGACCATGAAATCAATATCCATCTCTGTTGTGCTCCGTGTAGACGCTGGCAGATCGGCTCAGAGCGCGATCTGCTGGAAATTCTCGACGCGTTCGTGGCCGTGGGTGGCCTCGCCGCTGCGCGGCATCGGGTAGTCGTCCAGCCGGTCGAGCAGACGGGTCTGCAGCCCGGCCTCGCGCGCCGCGTCCAGTTCCTCGACCACGTCGGACAGGAACACGATCTGGGCGGCGGGCACGCCGATGGCCTTGACGATGGTGCGGTAGCTGTCGGCCTCACGCTTGCCGCCCACTTCGGTATCGAACCAGCCCGACACCAGGCCGGTCAGGTCGCCGGCCTCGCTGAAGCCGAAGAACTGCTTCTGCGCCGGCACCGACCCGGACGAGTACACGTACAGCGGCTTGCCTTCGGCGTGCCAGCCCTTCAGGACGGCGGCCACGTCGGGGTAGAAGTGGGCCTTGTAGTCGCCGTTGCGGTAGCCGCTCTCCCAGATCATGCCCTGCAGCGCCTTCAGCGCGGTGTGCTTGCGATCCTGGTCGATCCAGCCCTGCAGGGTTTCCACGACCAGGCTGTCCTGGCAGGCACCGCCGATCTCCGCCGCCACCGCATCCAGCCAGCGACGCACCTCCGGCTGCTGGCCATGCGCGGCGACGAACGCCGGCAGTGCCTTGCGCGCATACGGGAACAGCACGTTCTTGACGAACGAGATGCTGCTGGTGGTGCCTTCGATGTCGGTGAGGATGACGGTGGGGTGGGGCATGGATCAGGACGCCTTGGTCGGAATGTAACGGGGGAACTTCTGCGCGATGTCGGTGCCGGTGAAGTGGCCGACCCAGCCGTCCGGCTCGGTGAAGAAGCGGATCGCGACGAAGCTGGGCTCATCGCCCATGTCGAACCAATGGGGGGTGCCGTCCGGCACGGCGATCAGGTCGTTCTTGACGCACTCGATCTCGTAGACCCTGTCGTCCACGTGCAGGGTGAACAGGCCGGAGCCGGCGACGAAGAAACGGACTTCATCTTCCTTGTGGAAATGCTCGTCCAGAAACTTCCTGCGCAGCTCGGCGCGGTTGGCGTTGTCCGGGGCGATCGAGGCCACGTCCACGCTCTTGAAGCCGTGCTGGGCCACCAGGCGGTCGATGTCGCTGCGATAGGCGGCGAAGACCTCGTCCTGGCTGGCACCGGGGGCGACCTCATGGGCGGCCTGCCAGCGTTCGAAGGTCACGCCGATCTTCTGCAGCGCATCGGCAATCCGCTCGCCGTCCTGGGTGTCCAGCAGCGGGGCGTCGGGAACATCGTGGTCGTAAATGCGCAGTCGGCTCATGGCGGCAGCTTGAACGGCGAGGGGGGGGCAACAGTGTGTAGTGCCGGGCTCTGCCCGGCAACCCGACAGCCTGTCCTGGAATTCAGCATCCCGGCCGCCGCACCGGTAGCGCCGGCCGCTGGCCGGCCCTGGCGCGTCCTGGGCGACGCGGTGTCGATCAGGGCCCGCGCAGCTTGCGCAGCTCCAGTTCGCAATGCAGCAGAAACTCGAACGCTTCCAGGTGCCGGCGCGCCTCGGGCATGTCGCGGCCCCACGCGTACAGGCCGTGGCCGTCGATCAGATAGCCCCACAGGCACTGCCGGTCCAGCAGGTCCTCGACCTGGGCGGACAGCACGTCCATGTCCTGGGTGTTGGCGAACACCGGGACGTCGATGGCCATGTCGTGGGTGCTGTTGCCGTGGAAGGCCTTGAGCAGTTCGTAGCCTTCCAGGCGGATGTGGCCCTGCGGGGCATACAGGCGCGAAGCGACGGTCTGCACCGGCGAATGGGTATGCAGCACGCAGCCGATCTCCGGGAAACGGCGGTACAGCTGGGTGTGCAGCAGGGTCTCGGCCGAGGGCCGCAGCGGGCGGCCGACGGCCTTGCCGTCGAAGTCCACCACCATGATGTCGTCCTTCACCAGCCGCCCCTTGTCCTTGCCGGATACGGTGATCGCGGCGTGGCGGTCATCCAGGCGGTGGGAGAAATTGCTGCTGGTGGCCGGGGTCCAGCCGGCCTGCGCCAGCTCGCGGACGTTGTCGATCAACAGCTGGGCCAGCTCGCCCAGGCGCGCGGTGTCGTAGGGGGTGTTGTTCATGCCGGCATTTTAGCTAGATGAGGCGCTAAAAGCAGGGCGTCCTGAGGCGAGTGCCGGCATTGGGGGGATCGGGGGAAGGGCAGAGCCGGCGGCCAGCCGGCTCCACGATGTGGCGACCAACGGTCGCCACACACCGGATATCCAGCGTTCCAGCAGACATCCAGCGTTCCAGCAGATCTCAAACCTGCTGCCTTAGCCGTTGCTATGGACGTATTCACGGCGTCCCCCGCGACTCCATACCGCCCCGCCAAACCGACCCCAACGGTCGAGCCAATGCTCCGGCTCCGGTTCTGGCTGTTGCCAAAACAGCGGGGGCCGGGCTGCAGGCCCGGCAGTCCCTCTTCCCCTTACTTCCCGCGCAGGCGGCTGTGGCGGAAGCCGTAGAAGAAGTAGATGGCGAAGCCGAGCGCGGTCCAGACGCCCATCAGCATCCAGTTGTGCGCGGTCATGGCGGTCAGCAGGGCGATGCAGCTCAGCACGCCCAGGCTGCAGATCAGCCAGGCCATCGGCATGCGGAACGGGCGCGGCAGGTCCGGCTGGGTACGGCGAAGGATCAGTACGCCCGCGCAGACCGCAGCGAAGGCGATGAGGGTACCCATCGAGGTCAGCTCGCCCAGGATGTCCAGCGGGAACAGCGCCGCCAGCAGGGCGATGCCGATCCCGGTGATCACCGTATTGATGTGCGGGGTGCGGTAGGTCGGGTGGATCTTGGTGAACACCGGTGGCAGCAGGCCGTCGCGGCCCATGATCATGAAGATGCGCGGTTGCCCGATGATCATCACCAGCACCACCGACGACAGGCCGATCAGTGCGCCGATCTCCACGATGATGCGCAGCCAGCCCAGTTGCGGATGCGCGGCCACCGCGGTCACCACCGGCTCGTCGGTGCCCAGCAACGGATAGGGCACCAGGCCGGTCATGACGGCGGCCATCGCGATATACAGCACCGTGCAGATCACCAGCGAAAGCAGCATGCCGATCGGCATGTCGCGCTGCGGCCGGTGCGATTCCTGCGCGGCCACCGACACCGCCTCAAAGCCGATGTAGGCGAAGAACACCATCGCCGCGCCGCGCAGGACGCCTTCGAAGCCGTACTTGCCGGGGCCCTCGTTGTCGGGAATGAACGGGGTCCAATTGGCCGGGTCCACGTACTTCCAGCCGGCGATGATCACCAGCACGATCAGGCCGGTCTTGAGCACCACCATCGCCATGTTCATCGCCGAGGACTTGCTGATGCCCACGTAGCACAGCCAGGTCAGCAGCAGCACCAGGATCGCCGCCGGCAGGTTGGCGATCGCCCCGGTCGGCCGCAGCTGGGCGTCCAGTGGCGCGCTGACCAGCGCCGCAGGCAGATGGATGTCGAAATGACTGAGCAGGCTCAGGAAGTAGCCGGTCCAGCTCACCGCCACTGCCGAGGCGGAAACGCCGTACTCCAGCACCAGCATCCAGCCGATGAACCAGGCCGACAGCTCGCCGAAGGTGGCATACGTATAGGTGTAGGCGCTGCCGGACACCGGCACCATCGCGGCGAACTCGGCGTAGGCCATTGCGCAGAACGCGCAGCAGATCGCGGCCAGCACGAACGACAGCATGATCGCCGGGCCGGCGTGGTTGGCGGCGGCCTGGCCGGTGATCACGAAGATGCCGCCGCCGATCACCGCGCCGATGCCCAGCGCGGTCAGGCCCCACGGCCCGAGGGTGCGGCGCAGGCTCAGGCCATTGGCGTCTTCATGGGCGGCGTGCGGATGCTTGGTGGCCCACAGTTGCTTGAACATGGTGTTGAGTGTCTTGGTTGGCGCGGCAGAACGCGCGCGATGGAGCAGAAACGACCGGGCCGGCACTGGGCCGGCCCGGCAGCGATCAGGCGGAGGGCTTGTTCAGCTTGCTGTTGCGGATGCCGTAGCCGAAGTAGATGCACAGGCCCAGCAGCGTCCAGCCCACAAACAGGTGCCAATGCACCACGAACGCCTGCCAGAACAGGAACAGACAGGCCAGCGCGCCCAACGGGCAGATCACCCACACCAGCGGCACGCGGAACGGACGCGGCAGCTCCGGGCGGGTATAGCGCAGGATCAGCACGCCGATGCAGACCGTGGCAAAGGCCAGCAGCGTGCCCATCGACACCAGCTCGCCGAGCACGTTCAGCGGCACCATGCCGGCGAGCGCTGCCGCGATCACACCCACGATCACGGTGCTCCAGTAGGGCGTACGGAAGCGGGTATGGACCTTGCCGAAGATCTTCGGCAACAGGCCGTCGCGGGAAATGGTGTAGGCGATCCGGGTCTGGCCCATCATCATCACCAGCACCACCGAGGACAGGCCGGCGATGGCGCCGATCTCGACAGCGGTCTTCAGCCAGGACAGCGTGGGATAGGGCTCGAGGGCGGTCGCGACCGGCTTGTCGGTACCCAGCAGGTGATAGGGCATCATGCCGGTCAGCACCGCACACACAATGATGTACACGATCGTGCACACCGCCAGCGAACCCAGCAGGCCGATCGGCATGTTGCGCTGCGGGTCTTTGGTCTCGCCGGCAGCGGTGGAGACCGCATCGAAGCCGATGTAGGCGAAGAACACGATCGTCGCCGCGCGGAACACGCCACTCCAGCCGAACTCGCCGGACACGCCGGTGTTTTCCGGGATGAACGGCTGCCAGTTGGCCGGGTCCAGGTGCGCTGCGCCGAAGCCGATGAACAGACAGATCACGGTGACTTTGATCGCAACGATGATCGCGTTGACGAAAGCCGACTGCGTCACGCCGACATACAGCAGGCCGGTCACGGCCGCCACGATGAGCACCGCAGGCAGGTTGAACAGCTTGCCCGAGGCGATGAACTCATTCCCGGTCCATGCGATGGGCGCTGCGCTGAGCGCGTCGGGGAACGGCATGTTCAACGTGGTGGTGATGAAGCTGATCAGGTACGCCGACCAGCCCACCGCAACCGAGGCCGATGCGAACAGGTACTCGAGCACCAGACACCAGCCGATGAACCAGGCCATGCCTTCGCCGAGGGTGGCGTAGGAATAGGAGTACGCGCTGCCGGACACCGGCATCATCGCCGCGAACTCGGCGTAGCACAGGCCGGCCAGGGCACAGGCGAAGCCAGCGAACACGAACGACAGCATCACGGCCGGGCCGGCATGGTTGGCGGCGGCCTGGCCCGTCAGTACGAAGATACCGGCGCCGATCACCGCGCCGATGCCGAGCATGATGAGATGTTTGGCTGTGAGGGTCCGTTTCAGTGTGGGCTCGCCGTCCAGGCTGCCTTCGATGGGCTCGCCGGCATCGACGTGCGGTGCCGGTGCGACCGGTTTGACCCTCAACAGAGACTTCAGCATGCAGTGCTTCCCTAAGTGAACAAAGGTGAGGTGCGCGGTACATTGCCGCGCCCCCTGATGGCGACTGGGCGCCCCTGCGATGCGGGGCCCGCTGTACCTTAGCCAAAGCTGAAGCCTGCGCACAAGCTCAAATGCAGCATGGGCGCGAGATAATCGGCAGATTCCGTCCCATCCCCGGCCCACCATGTCGCTGAACCCTGAATCCGTTGTCGTTGCTGACGCCGCGCTGCGCCGCCAATTGGCTGATTACGCGCGCCGGCACCCGGAACACGCTGCATTGGCTGCCGAATTCGGCACAGTGCTGGATGACCCGGAGAACCCCTTCCTGCGCGAGCGGCTGTCCGGCCATTTCACCGGCAGCGCGTGGCTGGTCAGCGCCGACGGGGAGCGCGTGCTGCTTACCCACCACCGCAAGCTGGACCGCTGGCTGCAGCTGGGTGGGCATGCCGATGGCGAGCGCGACCTGGCGCAGGTGGCGCTGAAGGAGGCCGAGGAAGAGTCCGGGCTGAGCGCGCTGGTGCTGGAAGATGGCGTCCTGTTCGACATCGACAGGCACTGGATTCCGGAACGGAAGGACGTGCCGGGGCACTGGCACTACGACGCCCGCTACGTCGTCCGGGCGCTGGGCAGCGAACAGTTCGCGGTCAGCGAGGAGTCGCTGGCGTTGGCCTGGCGCGATATCCGTGACGTGGCTGCCGCCATGATCGAGACGCCGGACGGCGACGACTCGCTGCCGCGCATGGCCAAGCGCTGGTTGGCGCGGTAGCGCCGGACTCGGCACGCCTGCACTCGCCGGCCACCTCGCGCCTCGCCCGCCCGCAATTGCCGGCGACTTCCCGCGGCCGTTCGGTTGGAACTGCCGGCGACCTCCCGCGTGCGCGCGTCTGGAATTGCGGTCCACTCCGTAGAGCCGGGCTCTGCCCGGCTGCCGTTGACCGGACGCGGAAGCACCACCGGCAGCCGTCAGCCGGGCTGAACCCGGCGCTACGCGGCGGCGTCCCGGGTATCCGGTGCGGCGTCAGTACAGCACGCGGGTGCGCAGGGTGCCGGGAATCGCCGCGAGCTCTTCGCGCACCGCGCCCGCCTGTTCTTCGCTGGCGGTGATGTCGATCACCACGTAACCCACCTTGGAATCGGTGCGCAGGAACTGGCCGTCGATGTTGACGTTGAGGCGCGAGAAGATCTCGTTGACCTTGGACAGTACGCCCGGCACGTTCTGGTGGATGTGCAGCAGGCGCAGGCTGTCGGCGTGCTCGGGCAGGGTGGCCTCGGGGAAGTTGACCGCCGAGAGGGTGCTGCCGTTGTCGCTGTAGCGCACCAGTTTGGCGGCCACTTCCACGCCGATGTTGTCCTGCGCCTCCAGCGTGCTGCCACCCACGTGCGGGGTCAGGATCACGTTGTCGTGCGCGGTCAGCGGCGACACGAACGCATCGCCGTTGCCCTTGGGCTCGACCGGGAAGACGTCCAGCGCCGCGCCGCCGATGTGGCCGCTGCGCAGCGCCGCGTCCAGTGCGTCGATGTCGACCACGGTCCCGCGCGCGGCATTGATCAGGTGTGCGCCAGGGCGCATCCGCGCCAGCTGGTCGGCGCCGATCAGCCATTGCGTGGCCGGCGTTTCCGGCACGTGCACGGTCACGATGTCGGCCCGCGCCAGCAGGTCGTCCAGGTCGATCGCCGCGCGGGCATTGCCCAGCGACAGCTTGGTCTCGATGTCATGGAAGATTACCTGCATGCCCATCGCCTCGGCCATCACACCGACCTGCGTGCCGATGTGGCCGTAGCCAATGATGCCCAGCGTCTTGCCGCGGACTTCGTGGCTGCCGGCGGCCGACTTGGACCAGCCGCCCCGGTGGCACTCGGCGTTCTTCTGCGGAATGCCGCGGGTCAGCATGATCGCCTCGGCGATCACCAGTTCGGCCACGCTGCGGGTGTTGGAGTAGGGGGCGTTGAACACCGGGATGCCGGCCAGCTCGGCCGCCTCCAGGTCCACCTGGTTGGTGCCGATGCAGAAGCAGCCCACGGCCATCAGGCGCTTGGCATGGGCCAGCACCTCGGCGCTGAGCTGGGTACGCGAGCGGATGCCGACGATATGGGCCTCGGCGATGCGGGCCTTCAGCTCGTCCTCGGGCAGCGCCTTGGTGTGCTGTTCGATCTGCGAATACCCGGCGGCGGTGAACACGTCGATCGCGGTCTGGCTCACCCCCTCCAGCAACAGCACGCGGATATCCTGCTTCGGGAACGAGGTCTTCTTCGGCGACATGGGCGAGCGGCAGCATGTAGGACGGGAGCCGCCAACTATGCCAGAACCCGGGCGCGATTGTGCAGTGCGCCAAAGGGCGCGACGATGGTTTCAGATGCACCTATCGGGTGGCCCGGAATGCAGCCGGCGCGGGGCGGTCTGCTACCCTTTTGGGCTTCCCCCGTTCCGTGCCGACGCCATGACCGACCCGCGCCTTTCTTCCCTGCTGCAGGACTGCCCCGGGCTGCGGCTCACGACGGACGCGGGCGACCTGGAGCACTACGGGCGGGACTGGACCCGGCGCTGGGTGCCGTCGCCGCTGGCGATCGCGCTGCCCGGCAGTGTCGAGGAGGTGCAGGCCATCCTGCGCTGGGCGTCGGCGCACCGCGTGGCGGTGGTGCCGTCGGGCGGCCGCACCGGCCTCTCCGGCGGCGCCGTGGCGGCAAACGGCGAGCTGGTCCTGAGCTTGGAGCGCATGAACAAGGCGCTGGCCTTCGATGCAGTGGACCGCACGCTCACGGTGCAGGCGGGCATGGCGCTGGAGGCCGTGCACAACGCGGCACGGGAACACGGGCTGATCTATCCGGTGGATTTCGCCGCGCGCGGCTCGTGTTCGATCGGCGGCAACATCGCCACCAATGCCGGCGGCATCCGGGTGATCCGCTACGGCAACACCCGCGAGTGGATCGCCGGCCTGAAGGTGGTCACCGCCGACGGCCAGCTGCTCGAACTCAACAAGGGCCTGATCAAGAACTCCAGCGGCTATGACTTCCGCCAGCTGCTGATCGCATCGGAGGGCACGCTGGGCGTGATCGTCGAGGCGACGCTCAGGCTTGCCGATCCTCCGCCGGCCAGCAACGTCATGCTGCTGGCGCTGCCGAGTTTCGACGTGCTGATGCAGGTGTTCGCCGCGTTCCGCGACCGCCTGCAGCTGCAGGCCTTCGAGTTCTTCACCGACCGCGCGCTGGCGCATGTACTCGCGCATGGCGCGCAGGCGCCATTCGCCGAGGTGCATCCGTTCTACGTGGTCACCGAGTTCGCCGCCGGCGACGAGGTGCAGGAAGCGGCGGCGATGGCGGCGTTCGAAGCGTGCATGGAGCAGGGCTGGGTCAGCGATGGCGTGGTCAGCCAGAGCGAGGCGCAGGCGGCGCAGTTGTGGCGGCTGCGCGAGGGCATCACCGAAGCGGTGGCGCGCTACAAGCCGTACAAGAATGACGTGTCGGTGCGGATCTCGGCGATGCCCGCCTTCATGGCCGAAACGCAGACGCTGATCGGCCAGGCCTACCCCCATTTCGACGTGGTGTGGTTCGGCCACATCGGCGACGGCAACCTGCACATCAACGTGCTCAAGCCCGACGCCACCAGCGATGCCGAGTTCCTGACCCAGTGCGAGCATGTAACCAGGCTGCTGGCGCAGGTGCTGGCGCGTTTCGATGGCAGCATTTCGGCCGAGCACGGCATCGGACTGGTCAAGAAGGGCTACCTGGACAGCACCCGCAGCGCGCCCGAGATCGCGCTGATGAAGGCGGTCAAACATGCGTTTGATCCCCAAGGGCTGCTGAATCCGGGCAAGGTGTTCGACCTCTGACGCGCGACAGATCTTCACGCAGCCTATACGCTCTGCGTTTTCCTACGCGAACGACACCCTGATGATGCGTCCGATCCTGCTTCTCGCCGTCCTCGCGCTGCCGCTGTCCGCGCTGGCGTCCAGTTTCGCTGGCAGCTCCGCCGGTTCGGCATCCGGTGCGTCGTCGGCCGGCTCGTCCAGTTCGAGTGACGACAAGGTCGTGCTGGATGCGCGCGACGATGCCGCGGCGTTTGTCGCCACCGACGGCGCCATCCGTGGCGCCCGCCTGGAAGCGGCACTGCTGCATGTGCGCGAACGCGATGCAACGCAGCGCCAGGTCAGCGACATGGCCCTGGCCAAGGCGCTGCTGGCCCGCTGATGTCCAGCGTGCGCGGTCCGGCCCGTCGCTGGCGTTGGACGGTCCTGACCGCGCTGCTGCTCGCGCCGCTGGCCCAGGCGGCGCTGCAGCTGGACCTCGACCCGCAGGGACTGGACGCCCGGCAGGCGAAGGCGGCCGAACGTGTCCTGGCAGCGGTGCAGGCCCGACTGCCTGCCGACTGGCAGGCCCGCTTCGATGCGCCCGTGCCGGTGCGCTGGTCGGACACGCTGCCGGACCGCGTGCACGGCCGTGCGCGCAACGGCGCGATCACACTGAAGCGTTCGCTGCTCGACGCCGTGGAGGACGGGCAGCCGCTGCCGCGCGCCGTGCAGGCGGCGCTGATCCATGAACTCACCCACGTGCTGGACCGCGCCGATGCCGGTGGCTGGTCGCGCAGCGCGCGCTGGCGCGACCTGGCCGGCTGGCAGCAGCGGCCGTGGCGCTGGGGGCGCACCGGCAATCATTTCAGTGCGCGCAGCCCCGACGCCTACGAGCGCGCCAGCCCGGCCGAGTTCCTGGCGGTGAACGCCGAGCACTATCTGCTGGACCCGGACTATGCGTGCCGACGCCCCGCGCTTCAGGCCTGGTTTGCCGGACACCTGGGGGCCCGCGCCGACGCGCCCGACTGCGACGTGCGGCTGCCGCTGTTGCAGGCCGACGACGCCACGGGGGCGGCATCGCTGCTGGAACTGGACCCCGCGCGCATCTACGCGGTGGACTACCTGCTGGCCGAAGGCAATGACCAGCTGATGAGCCGCTGGGGCCACAGCATGCTGCGGCTGGTCGTGTGCGCCCCCGGCCGTGTACCTGGACCGGCATGCCGCATGGATCTGTCGTATCACCGCGTGCTGTCGTTCCGTGCGTTCGTGGGTGACGTGCAGATCTCCAGCTGGCGCGGATTGACCGGCTCCTATCCCTCGCGTCTGTTCGTGCTGCCACTGAATCAAGTGGTCAACGAGTACACGCAGCTGGAACTGCGTGGCCTGTCCTCGGTGCCGCTGCGGCTGGACCGCGCGGAGATCGCCACACTGCTCGAACGGGTCGCGCAGGTGCACTGGAGCTATGACGGCCGCTATCTGTTCGTCAGCAACAACTGCGCCGTGGAGACCGGCAAGCTGCTGCAGGAAGGCGTGCCGCGGCTGGCGTCGCCGGGACTCAACCGGATCACGCCACGCGGTCTGCTGGCCCGGCTGGAACGGCAGGGTCTGGCAGACCGTTCGGTGCTGGACGACCGTGCGGCGGCCACCCGCAACGGGTATTACTTCGCGTCCGCCCAGACGCATTACCAGCAGCTGTTCGATGTGGCGCGGCAGGAGCTGCCATTGGACACCGATGCGGTCGCGGCGTGGCTGCAGCGCCCGGCGAGTGAGCGCGCCCGCTGGATAGAGCAGGGCGGGCTGCGTGCCACCTCGGCGCTGTTGCTGCTGGAACAGGCTGCCCGCCATCGCGAGGAGCTGCGCGCCCGCGACCGGCTGAAACACACGTTGGGGCGCCCTGGCGAGAGCATCGATGCCGCCCGCGACACCCTGCTTGCGCTGCTCCGCGATACCGGCCAGCTGGTCAGTCCGGCGGCGCTGGTGGACGACGGCGGCTACGGGCTGCCGATGGCGGCCGAGCGCGCCGAGGCGGCCGCCGCCGCCGCACGCATCAGCGCCCGCGGCATCCCGGCGTGGACCGCGCTGCAGCAGCAGATGCGGGCCCGGTTGCCGCCGGCGCAGCAGCGGGAACTGGACACCATCGACGCCAGCCTGGCGCGCCTGGGCGACCGCATGCGCCGGCTGGCGCAGGCCGAGACCGCTACTGGCGCGGCAATGCGATGACGAACCGTGCACCGCCGAGCGCGCTGGCGGTGCACCAGACCTGGCCGCCATGCGCATCGGCGATGGCCTTGACCACGGCCAATCCCAGGCCGCTGCCGCCCCGTTGACGCGAGCGCGAGCCGTCGCCGCGCATGAACGGATCGAAGATGTGCGCGCTCAGTGTCGGGTCGACGCCCGGGCCTTCGTCGTCGACGGCGATCTCCACGTGGGTGGCGGTGTCGTGCACGGCAATGCGCACGCGTCCCGGCGTGGCGTAGCGGCGGGCGTTCTCCAGCAGCGCCATCAGGGCCTGGCGCACGCGGGTGGGATCGCAGTGCGCCGGGTGCTCGCCGCGTGAGGTTTCCAGCTCCAGCACGAAGCCGCCGGTGCGGAAGCCGGGGTCGACCAGGGTCATCACCGAATGCACCTCCTGGACCACGTCGCTGCGCGCACGGCGCACATCCAGGCGCGCGCTGTCGGCCAGGCTCAGCACGCGCAGGTCTTCGATCAGCCGTGACAGCCCTTCCACCTGTGCCAGCAAACTGCGGAACTGCGCTTCGTCGGGCGCGAACACGCCCTCGGCGAGCCCCTGCAGCCGACCGCGCAGGATGGTCACGGGGGTGCGCAGTTCGTGCGCGATCGCCGCATGCCACATGACCCGGTCGGCATCCATGTTCTGCAGCCGCCGTGCCATCGCGTTGAAGTCGTCCACCAGCAGCGCGACCTCGCCAAGCGAGTGGTTGCTGGCGGCGGCGCGTGCGCCGAGATCGCCATTGGCGAGACGACGGATGCTGTCCACCACCGAATTGAGCGGCCCCAGGATGCGTTGCGACAACCGTACCGAAGCAGCGATCGCCAGTCCGAGCCCGATCAGGGTCACCCCGGCCATCCACACCAGTTCGGGGCCGCTGGGCGCCCAGCTGGCCGGCTCCTCGGTGGCACCCGGATAGAAGGTCACCAGGATGGCGTACAGCACATAGGAGCTGAGGATCACCATCACGATCACCGACAGCGCCATCAGCGACATCGACACCACGATGTGCCGGCTCAGCCCGGACCGGCGCATCAGCGATCCGCCGCCAGGCGGTAGCCGACGCCGCGCACGCTGGCCGGCACGTTCTCCAGGCCGACCTCGTCGAGCTTGCGCCGCAGCTTGCTGACGTGGCTGTCCACCGTGCGTTCCAACGCCTCGCTCTCCGGCAGGCATTCGTGCATCAGTTCGCTGCGGCTGAAGATGCGCAGCGGCGCCAGCGCCATGCAGTGCAGCAGCTTGAACTCGGTCAGCGTCAGCAGCAGTTCGTGGCTGTAGCCGTCGCCTTCCACATGGACCTGGTGGTTCTCCGCATCGATGACCAGGTTGGCCACGCGCAGCACGCCGGAGGCGCCTGCCGCGCGCTGGTTGAGCGTACGCCGCAGCACCGCCCGCACCCGCGCGGCCACTTCGGCCGGGTTGAACGGTTTGACCACGTAGTCATCGGCGCCCATGCGCAGCGCGGTCAGCTTGTCCAGGTCCTGGTCCAGCGCGGTCAGCATGATGACCGGGGTATCGCCGCGCTGGCGCAGCGTGTTGAGCACCGTCCAGCCATCCATGCCGGGCATCTGCACATCGAGCAGGATCAGGTCCGGGCGCGCGCTCCGGTGCAGGGCCAGCGCGGCCAGCCCGTCCTGCGCGCGCAGCGTGCGCAGACCTTCACGTTCCAGGTAGGCGGCCACGATGTCGGCGATCTCCGGCTCGTCTTCGACGATCAGGACCAGCGCGTGGAGGGAGCGGTCCCAGCGCGCGGGGCTGGCGCGGGGCGAATCGGTGGCGTGCATGCAGGCAGGGCCGGAAGGTGCTTAGCGCTCCATCGTATCTCCACATTTCCTCCATCGAAACCCCACGTGCTCCACGCAGACTTGGCCATTCATGATTTCAGCCGGTGATCCGGCCCGTGTGCTGCAGATGAAGACCAACAGGATTTGCGCCGCCGCCTGCGCGGCGATCATGGCCGTGACCACGGCCTGCTCCAGGGAAGACGTGCCTGCCGTCGCGGCGCCTGCGGTCACGGTGGCGACGCTGTCGCCGTCGATCGTCCAGCTCGACGATGAGCTGCCCGGCCGGGTGGCCGCGGTACGCACCGCGCAGATCCGCGCGCAGGTGGGCGGGATCGTGCTCAAGCGGTTGTTCGAGCAGGGGGCCGAGGTCAAGGCCGGTACGCCGCTGTTCCAGATCGACCCTGCCGCGTTCCATGCCGAGGTCGACAGCGCGGCGGCGATGCTCCAGCGCAGCGAGGCGACCCTGGCGCGTACCCGCGTGCAGTCCGAACGGCTGCAGTCGCTGGCGGCGGCGCAGGTGGTCAGCCACCAGGCCCGCGACGACGCACGCGCCGAGCATCAGCAGGCGCTTGCCGATGTGGCCCAGGCACGCGCCACGCTCGCACGACGTCGGCTGGATCTGCGCTATGCGACAGTCGATGCGCCCATCGACGGCCGCATCGACCAGGCGCTGGTCACCGAGGGCGCGCTGGTGACCGCCAGCGATGCCACGCCGATGGCGGTGGTGCAGCAGTTGGACCAGGTGTACGTGGATGTGCGGCAGCCGGCCTCGATGCTGGAGAGCATCCAGCGCAGCGTGGTGTCCGGTCAGCTCGACAAGGCCACGGGCCTGCCGGTGACGCTGCTGGGCAGTGGCGGGCAGGCTTACCCGGAGAAGGGCAGGATCCTGTTCTCGGGGATCAACGTGGATGCCGAAACGGGCGACATCGTGCTGCGCATCGTGGTCGACAATCCCGAACGGCGTCTGCTGCCCGGCATGTTCGTGCGCGCCCGGGTGCCACGCGGCGTGCAGCCGGCGGCGCTGCTGCTGCCCCAGCAGGCGGTGCTGCGCAGTACCGGCGGGCAGGCCTACGCATGGGTGATCGGCAAGGATGACAAAGCGGTGATCCGCACCGTCGAGATCGACGGCCAGGTCGAACGCCAATACGTGGTCAAGCACGGCCTGCATGCCGGCGAACGCGTGGTGGTGGAAGGCCAGGAGCGCCTGCAGGAAGGCGTGGTGGTCGATGCCAGGCCCTGGAAACACCCACAGACGACGGGCGCGCTGGGCGCGCCCTGATTTCCCCCGGCTGACCCCGTCGGAACAGGCGCGCCAGCGCCTGCCCGATGTGCAAAGGACGTTGCATGCCCCAGTTTTTCATTGATCGCCCGGTATTTGCCTGGGTGCTGGCCATTTTCGTAGTGCTCGCCGGCGTGCTGGCGATTCCCCGGCTGGCCATCGAACGCTATCCGGCAGTTGCGCCGCCCAGCGTGAGCATCTACGCCAGCTACCCCGGCGCAACGCCGCAGACCATGAACGATGCCGTGGTCGGACTGATCGAGCGCGAGCTGTCGGGCGTCAAACACCTGCTGTACTTCTCCTCGTCCACCGACACCTCCGGCGAGGCCACCATTTCGGCGACGTTCCGCCCGGGCACCGACCCGGAACTGGCGCAGGTGGATGTGCAGAACCGGATCAAGGCGATCGAGCCACGGTTGCCGCAGGTGGTGCGGCAGAACGGATTGACGGTGGAAGCGGCCGATTCGGGCTTCCTGATGCTGGTCGGCCTGAAATCGGTGGACGGACGCCTGGACGAGGTGGACCTGAGCGACTACATGGCGCGCAACATCGTTGACGAGCTGCGCCGCATCGACGGGGTCGGCCGCGTGCAGCTGTTCGGTGCCGAGCGCGCGATGCGGATCTGGGTGGACCCGTCGCAGCTCACCGCGTACAGCCTCACGCTGGACGACCTTGCCCAGGCGATCGCCGCGCAGAATGTGCAGATCGCGCCGGGCCGCGTCGGCGACTCGCCCGCGCTGCCGGGCCAGCGGGTGACGATCCCGCTGACGGCCGAGGGCCAGTTGACCACGCCGGCCGCGTTCGCGGCGATCGTGCTGCGCGCCCGTGCCGACGGCGGCACGGTGGTGCTCGGCGACGTGGCGCGGGTCGAACTGGGCGCGCAGAGCTATGCGTGGTCCACCCGCGAGGACGGCGTGCCGGCCACAGCGGCGGCGATCCAGTTGTCGCCGGGCGCCAACGCGGTGCGCACCGCGCGGGCGGTACGGGCGCGCATCGCCGAGCTGGCGCCGACGTTGCCGGCAGGCATGGAGGCGACGGTGCCGTTCGACACCGCCCCATTCGTGGAGATCTCCATCCGCCAGGTGCTGATCACGCTGATCGAGGCGATGGTGCTGGTGTTCGCGGTGATGTACCTGTTCCTGCAGAACATCCGCTACACGCTGATCCCGGCCATCGTGGCGCCGATCGCGCTGCTTGGCACGTTCGCGGTGATGCTGGCGGCAGGCGTGTCGATCAACGTGCTGACCATGTTCGGCATGGTGTTGGCGATCGGCATCATCGTCGACGATGCGATCGTGGTGGTGGAAGGCGTGGAGCGGATCATGGCCGAGGAAGGCCTGCCGCCGCGCGAGGCCACGGCCAAGGCGATGAAGGAGCTGACCGGCGCGGTGATCGGCATCACCCTGGTGCTGACCGCTGTGTTCATTCCGATGGCCTTCGCGGATGGATCGGTCGGCGCGATCTACCGCCAGTTCACGCTGGCGATGTCGGTGTCCATCCTGTTCTCGGCCATCCTCGCCCTGAGCCTGACCCCGGCCCTGTGCGCGACGCTGCTCAGCCCCAGTACCCGCGGCCATCATGGACGCAGCGGTTTCTTCGGGTGGTTCAATAGCGGTGTCGAGCGGATGACGGCCGGCTACCAGCGTCGCGTGGTGCGTATTCTGCAGCGTGGCGGTCGCGGCATGGCCGTGTTCGTCGCGCTGGTGGTTGCCCTTGGCCTGGGGCTGCACCTGGTGCCGGGGGCGTTCCTGCCCGAGGAAGACCAGGGCTATTTCATGACATCGATCCAGCTGCCCGCCGATGCCACCGCCGAGCGCACGCTGGAGGTGGTGAAGCGCTACGAAGCGCACGTCGCCTCGCGTCCGGGGATCGCCTCCAACCAGTCGATCATGGGCTACAGCTTCGCCGGCTCCGGCCCCAACGCGGCGCTGGCCTACACCATGCTCAAGGACTGGAGCGCCCGCAATGGTGCCAGCGCGGGCGACGAAGTGCAGCGCGCGCAGGCGGCGATGGCTGCCGCGCCCGAGGGGCAGATCATGAGCGTGATGCCACCGGCGATCGACAGCCTGGGTACGTCATCGGGCTTCGAGCTGCGGCTGCAGGCGCGTGCCGGTCAGGACCACGCGCAGCTGCAGGCGGCGCTGCAGCACCTGCTGGCGCTGGCGGCGAAGAGCCCGCTGCTGCGCGATGTGCATGCCGAGGGATTGCCGGCTGGCAGTACCGTGCGGCTGGAGATCGATCGCCACAAGGCCGAAGCGATGGGCGTGGGCTTCACCCGCATCAGCGACACGCTGTCGGCGGCGCTGGGCTCGCAGTACGTCAACGACTTCCCCAATGCCGGGCGCATGCAGCAGGTGATCGTGCAGGCCGACGCGCCGCACCGGATGCAGGTGGAGGATGTGCTGGCGCTGCACGTGCGCAACGCCACGGGGGGCATGGTGGCGTTGTCCGAAGTGGTCACGCCGGTATGGTCGCAGACGCCGCTGCAGTTGGAGCGCTATCAGGGGTTTCCGGCACTCAGTGTGTCCGGCAACGCCGCGCCTGGCACCTCCAGTGGCCAGGCGATGGCCGAAATGGAGCGGCTGGCCCGGCAGCTCCCGGCCGGCTTCGCGCTGGCATGGACGGGCCAGTCGTTGCAGGAGCAGGCATCGGGCGCACAGGCACCGTGGCTGCTGGTGCTGTCGATGCTGGTGGTGTTCCTGGTGCTGGCGGCGTTGTACGAAAGCTGGTCGATTCCGGCGGCGGTGATGCTGGTGGTGCCGCTGGGGCTGCTGGGCGCGGTTGCGGCGGTGCTGCTGCGCGGCCTGCCCAATGATGTGTTCTTCAAGGTAGGCATGGTCACAGTGATCGGCCTGTCGGCCAAGAACGCGATCCTGATCGTGGAGTTCGCCCGCCAGCTGCAGCAGCAGGGGCGCGGCGTGGTCGAGGCGGCAGTGGAAGCGGCGCGGCTGCGGCTGCGACCGATTCTGATGACCTCGCTGGCGTTCGCGCTGGGCGTGGTGCCGCTGATGCTGGCCTCCGGTGCATCGGCGGAGACCCAGCATGCGATTGGCACGGGCGTGTTCGGCGGCATGCTGACGGGCACCGTGCTGGCCGTGTTCTTCGTGCCGCTGTTCTATGTGCTGGTGCAGGGCATGCGCCGCTGGCGCTGGCCGTGGCGACGGCACCGGGGAGGGTGAGATGACTGTGGATGGGATCGAGCAGCGCACCGCGCGGGCCGAAGCCGGGCTGCGCCAGGCACTGCTGGCGCAGGATGTCGAGGCGGCGCGGCAGTGGCTGTCGCCGTCGCTGTTCTTCACCGATGCGGCGGGCCACTGGCAGGGCGCGCATCCCTGCCTGGAGGCGTGGGCCGCGCGTCGCCTGCGGGTGGTGGCGATCGAGCAGAGCGCCATCGAGTATCTGGCCTGCGGTCAGTTGCTGCTTGCTGCCAGCGACGTGTCCCTGACCTGCATTGCCGACGGTGGCGAGCAGCTGCGTCGCCTGCGGCTGCTGCGGGTGTGGGCCCGCTGTTCATCGCCTGCCGGTGTCCACCTGCTCTCGGTGGGGATGCTGCCGGCCCGCGACACCTGAGTGCGCGGGGTCCGGCGAGTCACCGCCGCTTCACCTCCCCCGGGTGGGGGCGCGCTAGCATCGGGTGTTGAGTGGAACAACTGCAAGGAGTCGAACATGCGTGCACCCCAGGGACTGTTGAGTGTGGCCATCGTGCTCGGTCTGGCGGCCTGCCAGCCGGCGCAGCAGACACCGGCGGGCACGGTCGATCCCGCAGCGGGCAGCACCGATGCGCCGCCGGCCGCGACCGCAACCACCGATGCGCGCACCTATGCCTTCCAGTGCGGTGATCTTGCAGTGCGGGCGACCTACAGGGGCGAGGATGCGGCGACCGTGGTCGCCGGCGAGCGGACGTTCGCGATGTCGTCCCAGCCTGCGGCGTCCGGCGCAAAGTACGGCGACGGCGAGGGCAACGTGTTCTGGACCAAGGGCACCACCGAGGGCGTCCTGTCGCTGAAGGGCGAGGCGGATCGCAACTGCACCGGCCCGGGCGGGGAAGACGCTGTGCCGGCGCCGCCGTCGACCGCAGCGACCGGCATGGTGTTCCGCGCCACCGGCAACGAACCGGGCTGGCTGGCCGTGGTGGCCGATGGCGCCTCGCCGCATCTGCGGGTGGAAACCGACTACGGGCAGCGCACCTTCGAGATCGCCACGCCCACGCAGGGCAGGGATGGCTGGTCGGGCAAGGCGGCCGATGGGACCGACATCAAACTCACCTTCCAGCGCACCGTGTGCCAGGACGACATGAGCGGCCAGGCCTTCGGTGCCACCGCGATGCTGACGGTAGGCGCGCGCCAGTACCACGGCTGTGGCGACTTCGCCGGCGCTCCGTCGCTGGCGGCGCGGCCCTGACCGGCACCGGTCTCAGCGGGAAATGCCGGGCGGGCAGTCGTCCGGCGGCACGCCGGTGAGCAGGTCGTAGCGCCTGCCCACGTCGAGAAGAAGGAGGCGGACGCTGCAGTCGTCACCGTGGGCGTCCAACAGGCCGGCGAACAGGCGTTCGCGTCCGTTGCAGAAGGCTTCTGCGGCAGCGGCCAGTTCTCTGCCACGGGCCTCGTCATAGGCCTCTTCGCCAGCAACGTGCTGGCAGGTGTTCTCGCGCTCGAGAAAGGCGCGCGCGTCTGCTGGCAGCGCGCAGTACACGCGGATGTCGTTGAGGTCGTAGACGGTTTCGGGAATGTCGCATCCGGCCTCGGCGCGGGCGCGATCCAGTTGTTCGCGGCTGTCGGGCATGCCGGACGCATCGCCACCGATGGTGGCGCCGGCGCTGTCCGGTGCGGGGTCGAGATCAGGCACGGCATCGGTTGGCAGTGGCACGTGGGCTGCTGTCGCCACCTCGTCCGCAGGTCGCGTCTCCACCACCGCGTCGGCACCTTCGTCGGCGCTGTCCGCCGCCCGCGGCGCGCACGCCGCAAGCAGGGACAGGCAGGCGGTCAGAACGAGGCGTTCAGTCCGCACGGCCGGCGAATTCACCGGTGGTGGTGTTGACCAGCACGCGTTCGCCGTTGGCAATGTACTCCGGCACCATGATCTCGATACCGGTGTTGAGCTTGGCCGGCTTCGGGCGCTTGGTGGCGGTGCCACCCTTGAGCTCCGGCGGCGTTTCGATCACTTCCAGCACCACGCTGGTGGGCAACTGCACGGCCACCGGCGTTTCGTCGATCACCTGCACGTAGATGCCGCTCAGGCCATCGGTGATGTAACCGGCGTCATCGCCGATGACATCGGCATCGAGGGTGTAGGGGGTGTAGTCCTCGTCGTCCAGGAACACGAACGCGTCGCCGTCCTTGTACGAATAGGTGGACTGGCGGCGCAGCAGCTCGACTTCGGGCAGGTTGTCGTCGGCATCGAAGCTGGCGTCGAGCTTGTTGCCGCCCGGCACGCTGTACATGATGAAGCGGAAGCGCACATTGCCGCCGCGGCCCTGCGGCGAGCTGCGTTCGATGTCGCGGATCTGGTAGACGCCGTTGTTGTATTCGACGACGTTGCCTTTCTTGATGTCGTTGGCTTTCATGGGAGTGACGGTCGGTTCGTGGAGGTGTCGGGCGCCCGCGAGGACGCCCGGAGGGTGGCGCGGATGTTACTTGGGTGCCAGGCGCACCGCACCATCGAGGCGGATGGTTTCGCCGTTGAGGTAGGTATTGCCGAGGATATGGCCGACCAGGCCGGCGAAATCCTCCGGCTTGCCCAGGCGCGGCGGGAACGGGATCGACGCGGCCAGCGATTCCTGTACGGCCGGCGGCATGCCATCGACCATCGGGGTCCAGAAGATGCCCGGCGCGATGGTCATCACGCGGATGCCGAAGCGCGACAGCTCGCGCGCCATCGGCAGGGTCATGCCGACCACGCCGCCCTTGGAGGCAGCATAGGCGGCCTGGCCGATCTGGCCCTCGTAGGCGGCCACGCTGGCGGTGTTGATGATCACGCCGCGCTCGCCGTCGTCGCCGGCGGGATTGTGCTGCATGCGGTTGGCGGCGGCCTTGGCGACGTTGAAGCTGCCGACCAGGTTGACCATCACAGTGCCCTGGAAGTTGGCCAGCGGCATCGGCGCTTCCTTGCCCAGCACGCGGCCGGCGCCGAGGATGCCGGCGCAGTTGATCGCCACGTTCAGCCCGCCGAGGAAGTCGTGGGCGGCATCGATATTGGCCACCACGGCGGCTTCGTCGCTGACGTTGGTGGTGAAGTAGCGCGCATGGGCGGCGCCGAGTTCGGCAACGGCGGCCGCGCCCTTGTCGTCGTTGAGGTCGAACAGGGCCACCTTGCCGCCGTGGGCGACCAGGTGACGGGCCACGGACAGGCCCAGGCCGGAAACGCCGCCGGTGATGACGGCGCGGACGGAAGACAGCTGCATTGCGCGTACCTGTGGAGTCTGGAAGCGCCGATTCTAGCGGATGCGGCCGGTTTCGCCGTTGTGCACCGCCACCGCCGGCGCGGCGCGCGCGGCCAGGCGGCGGGCGAACTCATCCGGCGGCAGGCCCGGGGCGAACAGAAAGCCCTGGCCGACCGATACCCCCAGCGCCTGCAGGAAGTGGCGCTGCTGTTCGGACTCGATGCCCTCGGCCACCAGTCCCAGTCCGAGGCTGCGGGCAATGCCGCACACCGCCTCGCACACCGCCACGTCCGAGCGGTTGCCGGGCACGCCCTCGACGAACAGCTGGCTCAGCTTGAGGCCGTGGATCGGCAGCCGGCGCAGGTAGTTCAGCGCGCTGTAGCCTTCGCCGAAGTCGTCAATGGTCAGCAGCACGCCCATCTCGCGCAGCCGGGCGAAGGTCTGCAGGGTGTCCGGTGCATCCTCGATCAGTACCCGCTCGGTGAACTCCAGCTCCAGCGCGCTGCCGGGCAGGCCGAACTCGTCGAGCACTTGGCGCACGTTCCGGGCCAGGTCCTCGCCGACGAACTGGCGGTAGGAGACGTTCACCGCCACCCGCACGATCCCCAGCCCGTCATCCTGCCACTGGCGGACCTGGCGGCAGGCCTCGCGCAGCACCCACAGGCCGATCCGCACGATGTCGCCCGTGCTCTCGGCGTGGCCGATGAAGATGTCCGGGCGCAGTTCGCCCAGCTGTGTGTTGCGCCAGCGGATCAGCGCCTCGGCGGCCACCAGCTGGCCGCTGCGCAGGTCCACCTGCGGCTGGTAAACCAGGTGGAACTCGTCGTCGTCCAGCGCCCGGTGCAGGCGGCTTTCGATCTGCAGGCGATCGTGCTGGCGCTGCGCCAGTTCCGGGGAAAACACCTGCCAGCCGTTGCGGGTGCGGCGCTTGCAGTCGTACATGGCGATGTCCGCGTTCTGGATCAGCTGCTGCGGACGCAGTCCGTCCTGCGGTGCGCGGGCGATGCCGATGCTGGCGGTGACTGCGAACTCGTCGCTGCCGAAGCGGAACGGCGTGCTGAATGCCTGGGTGATCGCGTCGGCCAGGCGCTCGGGCTGGTCGTGCTGGTCGCGGGTGTCGCAGATCACCAGGAACTCGTCACCACCGAAGCGCGCCACCAGCCCTTCGGTGCCGATCGCCGTGGCGATGCGGCGCGTGGCGTCAATCAGCAGTTCGTCACCGGCGTTGTGGCCAAGCAGGTCGTTGACGGTCTTGAAGCGGTCCAGGTCGATGTACAGCACCGCCACCCGGCAATGGGTCGGATTGGACATGCGTGCGGCGAGATCGTTGAGCACCGCGTCGCGGTTCATGATGCCGGTCAGCGGGTCGGTACGCGCCTGGATGCGCAGGGTTTCCTCGGCCTGCTTGCGCGCGGTGATGTCCTGCACGGTGCCGGCGATGCGCGCGGCGTTGACGTCGCCGGCCTCTGCCTCGCCGATCATGCGCACCCAGAAGGTATGTCCGTCGCTGCGCTGGCCCTGCAGTTCCAGCTCGAAGGGTGCCTGCTTGTCGATCACATCGAGCAGGGCCTGCTGCAGCAGCGAGCGGTCGTTCAGGCGCAGGCAGTCGAGCAGCTGGGCCATGTCCTGCAGCGGCGGCTCCTGGCCGAGGATGCGGGTGGCCTCGTCGGTGAGGTACAGCCGCTGCAGGCCGCGATCCCACTCCCAGCCGCCGATATGGGCCAGCGATTGCGCGCGGTCGAACAGGGTGTTGTTGCGCTTGAGCTCGGTGATGTCGCTGAACAGCCCGAAGACATGGTCGGGACTGTCGCGGCCGTTGCCGTAGACCGGAACGTTGGTGGTCGAGATCCAGATCATCCGGCCGCGCGGCCGGTGGTACAGCCCGACGATGGTGCTGCGGATGATCCGCCCGGTGCGCAGCGAGACCGCCGCCGGCCACTGCTCCCGGGTGAGCGGGTGCCCATGCTCGTCCACGCTGATCCAGTCCTCCGGGCAGAGCATCGCCTGGAGGCTGTTGCCGTTGCCGGGAATGCCCAGGATGCGGTGCGCGGCAGGGTTGGCCGACACCACCCGCAGCTGGCGATCGAACAGGATCACGCCCTTGTCGATGGATTCCATCAGCAGGCGGTAGCGCGACTCGGCCTGCCAGCGGCTGCTGAGGTCGCGCGCGACGGCGACGATGCAGTGTTCGCCCTGGTGCTCGAAGCCGGCCGAGTGCACCTCCACCGGGAAGCGGCTGCCGTCGCCGCGCATGTTGGTGACTTCGATGACGTAGGTTTCCCCGCGATGCAGCGCCTCCCAGACGGGGTCGAGGTGGTCGCTGGGCAGGTCCGGATTGAGCAGTTCGATCGGCTGGCCGATGATGTCCTCACGGCTGCGCCCGTAGGCACGCACGCCGGCGTGGTTGAGGTCCAGTACCACGCCCGCTTCACTGAGGATGCTGACCGGGTCGGGCACCGCGTCGAACAGCGCGGCATAGCGGCGCAGGGCGAGCTGGCGCTCGTCCATCGCTTCCTGCAGGGCGGCCTGCGCCACTTCCAGCAGCTGGCGCAGTGCGTCAGGCGGTGCCTGCGCGAGGGCGCGGTCCAGCGCAGCCAGCGCGTCGACGTGGGCGGTGAGATGATCACCGACCGCAGCGTCCTTGCGCGGGCTGCGTCGGGTCATGTGGCCGCCAGCGCCTTCCCGGTCTTGCTGCCGGTGTCGCGGCCCAGCCGCGCCGCCAGCCAGCGGCCGGTGGCTGCCAGTGCCGGCAGATCGATGCCGGTGCGCATGCCGATGCCGTGCAGCAGATACACCACATCCTCGCTGGCGACATTGCCGCTGGCGCCCTTGGCGTACGGGCAGCCACCCGCGCCGGACACGGCAGAATCGACCACGCGCACGCCTTCGTCCAGGCAGGCGTCGATGTTGGCCAGGGCCTGGCCATAGGTGTCGTGGAAGTGCACGGCGAGGGCCGACATCGGCAGCTCGGCCGCGACCGCATGCAGCATCGCGCGGGCCTTGCGCGGGGTGCCCACGCCGATGGTGTCGCCCAGCGAGATTTCGTAACAGCCCATCGCGTACAGCGCAGTGGCCACGCGCACCACCTCGCTCACCGGCACCTCGCCCTGGTACGGGCATCCCAGCACGGTGGAGACGTAGCCGCGGACCTTGACCCCGTCGGCGCGGGCGCGTTCCAGGATCGGCGCGAAGCGTGCCAGCGACTCGTCGATGCCGGCGTTGGTGTTGGTGCGGTTGAACGTTTCCGACGCAGCGGTGAACACTGCCACTTCGTCCACGCCCACCGCACGGGCACGGTCGTAGCCCTGTTCGTTGGGCACCAGTACCGGGTAGGCGATGCCGGGGAGGCGGTCGATGCCCTGATAGACCTCGGCGGCGTCGGCCAGTTGCGGCACCCAGCGCGGGCTGACGAAGCTGGTCGCCTCGATGGTGCGCAGGCCGGTAAGGGACAACTGGCGGATCAGCTCGATCTTGTCGGCGGTTGCCACCGGCTGGGCTTCGTTCTGCAACCCGTCGCGCGGGCCGACCTCGACGATGCGGACGAAATCATCCATGCGCGCGCTCCCGTGACGGGACGGGGCGGGCAACCGGGAGAGCGCGGGTCAGGGGAGAAGTCACGTAGAGTCCTGGCAGGCAAGGGTGGCCCACGTTCCCCGGCGGGCCACGAAAGGGGGATACGCGGGATGGGCGGCAAAGCGGCCAGCCCGCGGTGAATGGCGCGGCCGCCGGGGCGGCCGGCGGGTGGGTCAGGCCGGGCGGTGGCACACCGCTTCGATATTGTTGCCGTCCGGATCGAGCACGAACGCCCCGTAGTAATCGGGGTGGTAGTACTCGCGGATGCCGGGAGCGCCGTTGTCGCGCCCGCCGGCGGCCAATGCGGCCTGGTGGAAGGCGTCAACCTCGGCGCGGCTGTCGGCGCTGAAGGCCACGTGTACGCCGCCGTGGGCGCCGGGGGCGTTGCCGATCCAGAAGTCCGGCTTGCCGGTGCGGCCGAAGCCGGCATGGTCGTGGTCGCCGGTCTGGGCGGCGCTGACCTGCATCACCACGCCGATGCCGAGCGGGGCCAGCGCCTGCTGGAAGAAGGCCAGGCTGCGGGCGAAGTCGGCGCAGCGGATTCCGATGTGGTCGAGCATGGTGGCGTTCTCAGTCCTGGGTAACCCAATGGGGGGCGCGCTTGTCCAGGAAGGCGCCCAGGCCCTCCTGGCCCTCGGCCGATACCCGCAGGCGGGCGATCAGCGCGGCATTGTCGCGGTCGAGAGCGTCGCGGTCGCGGCCCACCGACACCCGGCGGACCAGGTCCTTGGCCGAGGACGAGGCGATCGGGCCGGCCTTGTCGAGGAGGCTGAGCTGGCGCTGCACGGCTTCGTCGATGCGTTCAGGGTCGATCAGCTGGTGTACCAGGCCGATGCGCAGGGCGGTCTCGGCATCGAAATGTTCGCCGGTGGCAAACCAGCGGCGCGCCTGGCGTGGGCCGATGGCGTCGATCACGTACGGGGAAATGACCGCCGGCAGCAGGCCGAGCCGGCTTTCGGTCAGCCCGAAGCGCGCGCTGGTGCTGGCGATGGCGATATCGCAGCAGGCCACCAGGCCCACCCCGCCGCCGAACGCGGCGCCGTGCACGCGGGCGATGGTCGGGCGGGGGAGCTCGTCCAGGGTGCGCATCAGACGCGCCAGCGCCAGCGAATCCTGGCGGTTGTCCTCCTCGCTCGCCGCCGCCATGCCACGCATCCACTGCATGTCCGCGCCGGCCGAGAACGAGGCGCCCTGGCCCGCCAACACCACCGCGCGGACCTGGGCGTCGCGGCCGGCGGCCTCCAGCGCGGCGGTCAACTGGGCGATCAGGGCCGCGTCGAAGGCGTTGTGGAGGGCGGGGCGGTTCAGCCACAGGGTCAGGACCGACCCGCTGCGTTCTATCCGTAGTGCATCACTCATCGAGGGGGCCTGCGATTACTCCATACATGTACAGATCATAGCGGGCCATTGGTCACGGGCCATGACGCGACGCGGCGATGCTAGAATTGATAACCATTCCTATCAACCAGAAGGCGCTCTGTGACGCTGTCCGATCTGCCTCTGCACAGCTCCGCCCTGGTGGAATCCGTGCAGGAACTGCATGCAAACGATGCCATCGCCCGCCGGCTCCAGGAGCTGGGGTTTGTGACGGGAGAAGATGTGCGTCTGGTAGCCCGTGGTCCGGTCGGCGGCGAGCCGCTGCTGGTGCAGGTCGGGTTCACCCGCTTCGCCCTGCGCCGCAGTGAGGCCCGGCGCATCCAGGTGACCGCGGTCGTCGCCGGAGCCCCGGCATGAGCGCCGCGGCCCTTCCGCTGCGCGTGGCGCTGGTGGGCAACCCCAACAGTGGCAAGACCGCGCTGTTCAACCAGCTCACCGGCAGCCGCCAGAAGGTTGCCAACTACACCGGCGTCACCGTGGAACGCAAGGAAGGGCGCCTGCGTGCGCCGTCCGGCCGCGAGTTCGCCGTGCTCGACCTGCCGGGCGCCTACAGCCTGCAGCCGGCGAGCCTGGACGAGGCGATCACCCGCGACCTGTGCCGGGGCTTCTATCCCGGCGAGGCGGCGCCGGACGTGCTGCTATGCGTGATCGACGCCACCAACCTGCGCCTGCACCTGCGCTTCGCGCTGGAACTGCGCGAGCTGGGCAAGCCGATGATCGTGGCGCTGAACATGGTCGATGCGGCCGAGCGTCGCGGCATCAGGATCGACGTTGCCGCGCTGGAACAGGCGCTGGGCGTGCCGGTGGTGGAAACCGTGGCGGTGCGCCGCAACGGCGCCCACGCGCTGGTCGAGCGCCTCGACGCGATGGTGCCGCACCTGCAGGCACCGGTGGCGGCGCCTGACACCCGCGAGGATTACCACACCCGCGTCCGCGCCATCCTGGCCGCGGCCGTGAGCATGCCGACCCGCACCGCGAAGATCGACGACGCGCTGGACCGCTGGCTGCTGCACCCGGTGTTCGGGCTGCTTACGCTGGTGGTGGTGATGTTCCTGATCTTCCAGGCGGTGTTCGCCTGGGCCACGCCGCTGATGGACGGCATCGAGGCCGGCTTCGGCTGGCTGGGCGAAACCGTTGGTGCGGTACTGCCCGAAGGGCCGCTGACCAGCCTGCTCACCGACGGCATCATTGCCGGCGTGGGCGGGGTGGTGGTGTTCCTGCCGCAGATCCTGATCCTGTTCGCCTTCATCCTGGCGCTGGAAGAATCCGGCTATCTGCCTCGTGCCGCGTTCCTGCTGGACCGGATGATGGCCTCGGCCGGCCTGTCCGGGCGGTCGTTCATCCCGCTGCTGTCCAGCTTCGCGTGCGCGGTGCCGGGGATCATGGCCACGCGCAGCATCCAGGACCCGCGCGACCGCCTGGCCACCATCCTGGTGGCACCGCTGATGACCTGCTCGGCGCGGCTGCCGGTGTATGCGCTGCTGATCGGCGCGTTCATTCCCGCCAGAACCCTGTGGGGCTTCGTCAGCCAGCAGGGGCTGGTGCTGTTCGGTCTGTATGTGGCCGGCATCCTCAGTGCGCTGGCGATGTCATGGGTGATGAAGAAGTGGCGCCGCGACAAGAGCGAGCACCCGCTGATGCTGGAACTGCCGTCCTACCGCATCCCGCACCCGCGCGATCTGGCGGTGGGCCTGTACGAGCGCGGCATGATCTTCCTCAAGCGCGTGGGCGGCATCATTCTGTCGCTGACCATTCTGCTGTGGGTGCTGCTGTCGTTCCCTGGGGCGCCGGAGAACGCGACCATGCCGGCGATCGATTACAGCTACGCCGGCCAGATCGGCCACGCGATGGCAGTGTTCTTCGCGCCGCTGGGCTTCAACTGGCAGATCTGCATCGCGCTGATCCCGGGCATGGGCGCGCGGGAAGTGGCGGTGTCGTCGCTGGCAACCATCTACGCGCTGTCCGCGCCCGACGATGATGCCGCGATCCAGGCGCTGACCCCGGTGGTGGCGCATGGCTGGTCGCTGGCGACCGGTCTGTCGCTGCTGGTGTGGTTCATCTATGCGCCGATGTGCATCTCGACGCTTGCCACGATCAAGCGTGAAACCAACTCGTGGAAGCAGGTCGGTTTCGCCACCTTCTACCTGTTCGCGGCGGCCTACCTGGCCGCGCTGGTCACCTATCAGCTCACCGTGGCGCTGGGAGGCGGCTGATGAGCGCCGGTCTGTTCCTGCAGTACGTGGTGGTCGCCCTGATCGTCCTGTTCAGTGCCTGGGTGGTGCTGAAAAAGCAGTTTCCGGGCACCGTGCGCAAGGTGCGCGGCGTCCTGGCGCTGGCGCTGCTCAAGCCCGACCGCAGCGCCGCATTGCAGGCGCTGGGCAGGAAGATCGCCCCGCCCGCCAGTGGCGGCGGTGGCGCGTGCGGCGGTTGCGACAGCTGCGGCCCAACCCCGCCGAAGCGGTAGCGCCGGGTTTTACCCGGCGTGCGTCAGATCGCGTGACACCCAGGCAAAGCGCAGCCTTGTAGAGCCGGGTTCTACCCGGCTTGCGTCAGATCGTGGGACATCCAACGAAAGGCAGCCGGGCAGAGCCCGGCTCTACGGGTTTGGGTCAGATCGTGGGACATCTAACGAAAGGCCGCCGGGCAGAGCCCGGCTCTACGGGTTTGGGTCAGATCGTGGGACATCCAACGAAAGGCAGCCGGGCAGAGCCCGGCTCTACGGGTTTGGGTCAGATCGTGGGACATCCAACGAAAGGCAGCCGGGCAAAGCCCGGCTCTACGGGTTTGCGTCAGAT
>NZ_JBMWDP010000018.1:88460-93565 GCF_049545505.1 Stenotrophomonas sp. NPDC077421
AGATCGTGGGATATCCAACGAAAGGCAGCCGGGCAAAGCCCGGCTCTACGGGTTTGCGTCAGATCGTGGGACACCCAGGCAAAGCGCAGCCTTGTAGAGCCGGGTTCTACCCGGCTTGCGTCAGATCGTGGGATACCCAACGAAAGGCCGCCGGGCAGAGCCCGGCTCTACGGGCCTGCGTCAGGTCGCTCAGCGCGCCTGTGCGCCCAGACGCTCCACGGTGGCCAGCCACCGCGCGCGCGTCCGGGTGTCGGCGCTGCGCACCGGGCCGAAACTGCTGATCCGCACCGGCCGGATTCCGCAGAAGTCCAGGATGGTCCGCCTCAGTTGCTGGTGGCCGGGCATCCGGTACACCCAGCGGTAGTACCAGGGCGGGGTGTCCATCGTGATGATCGCCCGCGCGCTGCGGCCGCTCAGCAGGCGGTCCCACCACACCGAGTCCGTGCGGTAGCGGAAGGCGTACCCGGGCAGGAACGCACGGTCGAAATAGCCTTTGAGCAGGGCCGGCATGCCACCCCACCAGGTGGGGTAGACCAGTACCAGGTGCTCGCACTGTGCGATGGCGTCGTTGATCTGCTGCAGTCCCGGCTCCAGCGGCTGGATCTGCCGGTAGCCATGCCGCAGCACCGGGTCGAAATCGATATCGCCCAGGCGGAACAGCTGCACGCGATGGCCTGCGGCGAGGGCGGCCTGCTGGTAGCGCTCGGCCAGGCCGCCGCACAGGCTGTCGTGATCGGGGTGGCCAAGGAGTATGACGATCGATCTGGACATGGGGGCGCTCGAAGAAGAAGGGCGCAGGCTACGGTCTGCCCCGTGGGGCAGAGTCAAGCCGTGGCGCAGGCGCCCGCCGAGATGCACGCGTCCAGTACGCCGGCGTCGCCCTGCGCGACCAGCGCTGCGATGTCGCCGCGCAGGACGGTCAGCGCAGCGTCCAGCTGCTGCAGCCGCGCAATGTCGCCGCGTACCGCCTGCTGCCGCTGGGCAAGCAGCGCCTGCAGGCGATCACCGTCGAAGCTGCCATCGGGCCGGCGCACAGCGACGACCTCGGCCAGCCGGAAGCCCAGCGCCTGTGCCTGGCGGATCAGCAGCACCAGGGTGAGGTCCTGCTCGCTGTAGTCCCGGTAGCGGTTGATGCGTGGCACCGGGGCGAGCAGGCCCCGTGCTTCGTACAGGCGGATGGCTTTCTGGCTGGCGCCGCTGCGCCGGGCGATATCGGAGATGCGCACGGTCAGTCGCGCACCAGTCCGCCGTCCACCACCAGGTTCTGGCCGGTGATCGCGCGCGCCCACGGCGAGGCGAAGAACAGCGCTGCGTCGGCGAACTCGGCCGGGGTGGTCACGCTGCGCAGCGGGGTGTTGGCGGCGATGTAGTCGAACACCGCCGCGGGCGTGGCCGCGCTGGCATCGGTGGTGCGCAGCAGGCCGCCGGACAGCATGTTGACGGTGATGCCGTGCGGGCCGAGGTCCCCGGCCAGGGTGCGGGTGAGTGACAGCAGCGCGGCCTTGGCAGCGGTGTAATCGTGGTAGGGCACCACCGGGTTCTGGAACAGGTTGGTGCCGATGTTGATGATCCGGCCGAAGCCCTGTGCACGCATGCCGGGCAGGGTCGCCTGCACCGTGTTGAGCGCACCGCGCACGCTGCCGTCGAACTGCGCACTGAAGGCCTGCCAGTCGATGCTGTCGGCCGGGGCGCGGGCGTCCCCATTGAACGAGAACGCGGCCAGGGCATTGTTGACCACGCAGCTGACCTCGCGTCCAAAGTGATGGCGCGCCGCAGCGATCAGGGCGTTGACCTCCGCGCGATCGGTCACATCGGCGCGCACGGCCAGCGCATTGGCCCCCAGTTCGCCGGCCAGGGACTCGGCGGCATCGGCGCTGTGCAGGTAGTTGATGATGACCTGTGCGCCCTCACGGGCGAACGCGCGGACCAGGTGCTCCCCCAGGCCACGGGCGCCGCCGGTGACCAGGACGAGGTGATGCGAAAGCTGCATGGCAGGCTGCCTGAAGAAACCGGGCCACAGCGTAGCAAGCGGCGAGGGCGCTCCGGGCGGTGCAGTGACGCTGTTTCCCCTTGTGCAGGCTTGCCGCCACCCGCTAGCCTGCAGGGATGACCACTTCCCCCCTTCGTTTGCTCGTCCACGGTGCCTCCGGGCGGATGGGCCAGACCCTGCTCCGGCTGGCAGCCGGCACTTCCCATCTGCAGGTCGTTGCGGCTGTGACCGGCCGTGCACCGGCGCAGCGCGTTGTCGACGGCGTGCCGCACTTCGCCAGCGCCGAGCTGTCCGGTGCACCGCCGTTCGACGTGGCAATCGACTTCAGCCTGCCGGACGGCTTCGATCCGGTCCTGGCGCTGTGCGTGGAACGCAACGCCGGCCTGGTCTCGGGCACCACCGGCATCAGCGAATCGCAACGCCAGGCGCTGATTGCCGCCGCCAGCCGCATTCCGCTGGTGTGGGCCTCCAACTTCAGCTTGGGCGTGGCCGTGCTGGACGAGCTGGTGGAACGGGCCGCCGCTGCCCTGTCGGGGTGGGAGTGCGACATCGTCGAGTCCCACCATGTCCACAAGCAGGATGCGCCGTCCGGTACGGCGCTGACCCTGGGCGAGGCCGCACGCAAGGGCGGGGCGCAGCCGCGCTACGCCAGCCTGCGCGCCGGCGACATCGTGGGCGAGCACCTGGTGCAGTTCACCGGGCTGGGCGAGCGCATCGAGCTCATCCACCGCGCCACCAACCGCGACATCTTCGCGCGCGGCGCACTGTTTGCCGCGACCCAGCTGAATGGGCGTGCCCCCGGCAGCTATCGGGTCCGCGACCTGCTCGACGGCCCCCCGCCGGGTCCGGCAGGCTGAACAGGGCGCTTGCCACCCTGAACCCGGGGGTGGCCGTGCGTGCCCGTACGTCAGCGATTGCAAGCAAACGCTGGCGTCGCCGGGTGCTTGCCTTTACAATTCCCGCTCGCCGAATCACGACAGCCGGACCGGTCCCGCACCGCAGTCCGCGCTTTTTTGCAACCGCTTTTCCGTGAAGCGTGGCGTGACTTCGGTGACCCCTCGGTAGCCAAAGTGAGATTCCCGTGACCCAAGCCGCAATCCTCGTCCTCGAAGACGGCACCGTATTCGAGGGCGAATCCGTAGGCGCGCCCGGCCTGTCCGTCGGTGAGGTGGTGTTCAACACCGCCATGACCGGTTACCAGGAAGTGCTGACTGATCCCTCCTACGCCCGGCAGATGGTCACGCTGACCTACCCGCATATCGGCAACACCGGCATGACCGACCAGGACGACGAAGCCCACAAGGTGTGGTCGGCCGGTCTGATCGTGCGCGACGTGCCGCGCCGCCCGAGCAACTGGCGCAGCCAGGTATCGCTGCAGGACTGGCTGCTGCAGCGTGGCGTGGTGGCGATCTCCGGCATCGATACGCGCAAGCTGACGCGCATCCTGCGCGAGCGCGGCGCCCAGAACGGTGCGCTGATGGCCGGCGACGACATCAACGTGGACGTGGCGCTGGAAGCGGCACGCAAGTTCCCGGGCCTGAAGGGCATGGACCTGGCCAAGGTGACCAGCACCAGCAAGGCCTACAGCTGGAACGAGGGCCAGCTCGACCTGGATTCCAACACGTTCGCCAGCGCGGCCCCCCAGTACAAGGTGGTGGCGTACGACTTCGGCGCCAAGCTCAACATCCTGCGCATGCTGGCCGAACGCGGCTGCGACATCACCGTGGTGCCGGCGCAGACCCCGGCCGCCGAGGTGCTGGCGATGAATCCCGATGGCGTGTTCCTGTCCAACGGCCCGGGCGACCCGGAACCGTGCGACTACGCGATCGAGGCGATCAAGGTGTTCCTGGACAAAAAGGTGCCGGTGTTCGGCATCTGCCTTGGCCACCAGCTGCTGGCGCTGGCGTCCGGCGCCAAGACCATCAAGATGGGCCACGGCCACCACGGTGCCAACCACCCGGTGCAGGACCTGGACGACGGCCGGGTGATGATCACCTCGCAGAACCACGGGTTTGCGGTGGATGAGGCCTCGCTGCCGGCCACCCTGCGCGTCACCCACCGGTCGCTGTTCGATGGCACCAACCAGGGCATCGCGCGCACCGACGTGCCGGCGTTCTCGTTCCAGGGCCATCCCGAAGCGTCGCCGGGGCCGCACGACGTCGCTCCGCTGTTCGACCGTTTCGTGACCCTGATGGCGCAGGCCAAGGCCTGATGTCCCGCCTGGCAGACGCGGCAGGGCTGCGGCCCATCCCGACTGCCGGAAACCGATGAAGCTTGGAGTGACATGCTGAAGCCGCGTAAATCCCTCGTTGTCGTGCTGGGCCGTGCCGCGCTGCTGTCCGCGCTGGTCATGGCCCCGGCGATGGCGCAGGACAGCGGCCAGGCGCAGCGGGTTGACCGGATGGTCGCGCAGGTTGGGTGGCAGCGGTCGCTCACCCTGATCGCCGATGGCCTGATCGCCGAAGATCCCGGCCTGGGTGCATTGGACGGCCCGCAGCGCGCCTGCGCGGCGCGGGTGCTCAACGCCACCCTGGACGAGGTGATGCGCGAGCGCCTGGTCGAGCGGATGACCGCCGAGCAGGTGCAGTCCTGGCTGGATTTCGCCGCCACCCCGGCCGGCGCTGCGTTCATGGCCGCGTTCGCGGCGAACATGCAGGCCAAGCTGGAGTTCGGCGACGACAGCCAGGCGCCGCTGCCGGCGCCGGAGTTCCGCGCCGAGGCCGAGGCGTTCATGTCGTCGGTGCCGTTCATGGCCTTCGTCAGGGCGCTCTCTGGCCAGCCCGCGTTCAATTTCAGGCGAACACAGCAAATGCATCAACGGTTCCAGTCAGACTGCGGTGTCAGCAGTCCCCAAGCTACTTGATCGACAGCGTGCGATCAGTTTCCCCCGCCACGCTGTACTGACTTAGAGAAGACAATGCCCAAGCGCACTGACCTTAAAACCATCCTCATCATCGGTGCCGGCCCGATCGTCATCGGCCAGGCCTGCGAGTTCGACTACTCCGGCGCGCAGGCCTGCAAGGCGCTGCGCGACGAGGGGTACCGCGTGGTGCTGGTCAACAGCAATCCGGCCACGATCATGACCGACCCGGAGATGGCCGACGCCGTCTACATC
>NZ_JBMWDP010000019.1:0-88309 GCF_049545505.1 Stenotrophomonas sp. NPDC077421
AGCACCAGGTTGACCGGCAGCTCGACGCCGGCGGTCTGGTAGGTGGCCATCTTGGTGCCGAGCATCTTGGCCGCAGCGGCCTTCACATCGTCGGTGGTCTTGCAGAACTTGACGCCGCCAGCCTTGCCGCGACCGCCCGCATGGATCTGCGCCTTGACCATCCAGGGGCCCTGGCCCAGGGAATTGGCAGCGTCAACGGCTTCGTCCGGGGTCGCCGCGACCTTGCCGGCCGGAACGGGGATGCCGTACTCGGCAAGCAGTTGTTTTGACTGGTATTCGTGGAAATTCATGCGTCACCGTGGGAATAGGAACGACCGCACGCATCTCCAAGGCCCCCTCACAGGGCGCCGGTCCGGACCGCGGCGGGCCCTCTATTGTGGACGAGCCGGCGCGCAGGCGCAAAGACAGCGCCCTCCGCTCGCTGGCCCGACGGGTTTTTCGACCGATTTTCAGGCAGTTGCGCCACTCCCCAGGCGCCCGGCCGCCGGAACGGGCCGGTGCGGCGCGCAAACCGGGGAGCGCCCTGTCCCGGCGCCGTCCCGGGACACGCCCCCATGCGCGGCCACACCCTCTACACTCCCCGCAATGCCTGAAGGGGAGTTCCGGCGTGTCACCCAGCGCTTCACTGATCGACCGCATCGAATCCATTCCGAGGCGGGAACTGTATTTTTTCGCGTTGTACCGGCTGCTGATCGCCTCGGTGATCATCGCCCTGCTGTTCAGCCCGCTCAGCTCGATGGTGGGCGAAGCCGACCACCCGTACCTGGCGCGGATCGTCGGCACCGCCTATCTGCTGCTGTCCGCCCTGCTGCTGTTCATCGGCCGCAACGAGCGCTGGCTGCGCCCGATCGTGGTCGGCGGCGTGGCGGTGGACATCATCGCCGCGGTCCTGCTCGCGCACGCCCTGCCCGGCGCCAGCGCCGGCATCTCGATGTCGCTGCTGTTCAACATCGCCGCCGCGGCGACCCTGCTGCCGCTGTCGTGGGGGCTGGGCATCGCCGTCACCGCCAGTGCCGCCACCGCCGGGGAATACGTGTGGAAGCTGCTGGAAGGCGGCGATCCGACCCGTACCCTGGCCGAGCTGGCGATGTTCATCACCAGCTATCTCGCCCTGGCCTTCGTCAGCTACCAGGTGGGCAACCGCGCGCGCCGCAACCAGCAGCTGGCCAACCAGCGTGGCGCCGAAGTGGCCAACCTGTTCGAGATCAACGAACTGATCATCCGCCGCATGCGTACCGGCGTGCTGGTGGTGGACGGCGCCAACCGCATCACCCTCGCCAACGAAGCGGCCTCTACGCTGATCGGCGACGCCGACGGCAACAGCGGCAGTGGACGCCTGGAGCTGGCCAGCGCCGCGCCGGAACTGGCGCGGCGCCTGCAGCGCTGGCGCAACGGCTGGACCAACGATGAGCTGCCCATCCAGCTCTCGCCCGACCAGCCGGAAGTGCAGCCCCGCTTCGCCCGGCTGCTCGCGGGCAGCGACCTGACCCTGGTGTTCCTGGACGACTCCAGCGTGGTCTCGCGCCGTGCCGAATCGCTCACCCTCTCGGCGATGGGCCGCTTCTCGGCCAGCCTGGCCCATGAAATCCGCAATCCGCTGGCGGCCATCAACTACGCCGCCCAACTGCTGGAGGAATCCACCGCGATCGGCGAGACCGACCGCCGCCTGCTGCAGATCATCCACCAGCAGTGCCAGCGCACCAACGGCATCGTCGAAAGCGTGCTCGGCCTGGCCCGCCGCGAACGCGCCAATCCGGAGAACCTGGATCTGGCTGCGTTCGTGCGGCGCTTCGTGATCGAGTACAAACAGGGCATCACCCTGGAGACGGACAGCGTCGAGCCGATCATCAGCGAGACCTCCGTGCACGCGCTGATGGACCCGCGCCACCTGCACCAGATCCTCACCGTACTGGTGCACAACGCGCTCAAGTACGGTCGCATCGGCCAGGACCCGGCGCGCGTGCGGCTGCGCGTGGCGCGCCAGGAGCGCGCCGCGGTGATCGATGTGATGGACCGCGGCCCGGGCATTCCCGAGAGCGTGGCCAGCCAGCTGTTCCGCCCGTTCTATACGACCTCCGAGCACGGCACCGGCCTGGGCCTGTACATTGCCCGGGAGCTCTGCCGCGCCAACCAGGCCCGGCTCGAGTACGTGTCCGTCCCGGCGGGCGGCGCCTGTTTCCGGTTGATCCTGCCCGGCCCGCACACGATGCTGCACGAATGACCGCGGACCGCCGCACATCCGCCCACCCCGCGTCAAACATTTGTCGCCAATGACCCCCCTCGGCTATCTTCCCTCCTCATGAACGACAACCGCAGCGCCCTCGTCGTCGACGACGAGCGCGACATCCGCGAACTGCTGGTACTGACGCTGGGCCGCATGGGCCTGCGCATCAGCACGGCGGCCAATCTCGCCGAGGCACGGGAGCTGCTGGCCAGCAATCCCTACGATCTGTGCATCACCGATATGCGCCTGCCCGACGGCAACGGCATCGAGCTGGTCACCGAAATCGCCCAGCACTACCCACGCACGCCGGTGGCGATGATCACCGCCTTCGGCAGCATGGACCTGGCCGTGGAGGCGCTCAAGGCCGGCGCCTTCGACTTCGTCAGCAAGCCGGTGGACATCGCCGTGCTGCGCGGGCTGGTCAAGCATGCGCTGGAACTCAACAACAGCGAGCGCGCCGCGCCCGCCACGCTGGCCCCGGAACAGGCTGCGCGCCTGCTCGGCGAGTCGCCTGCGATGGACGGCCTGCGTGCCACCATCGCCAAGGTCGCGCGCAGCCAGGCGCCGGTCTACATCCTCGGCGAATCCGGCGTGGGCAAGGAACTGGTCGCGCGCACCATCCATGACCAGAGCGCGCGCGCGGCCGGCCCGTTCGTGCCGGTCAACTGCGGCGCGATTCCCTCCGAGCTGATGGAGAGCGAGTTCTTCGGCCACAAGAAGGGCAGCTTCAGCGGCGCCCATGCCGACAAGCCCGGCCTGTTCCAGGCCGCACACGGCGGCACCCTGTTCCTGGACGAAGTGGCCGAGCTGCCGCTGCAGATGCAGGTCAAGCTGCTGCGCGCCATCCAGGAAAAGTCGATCCGCCCGGTCGGTGCGGCCACCGAGGTCGCCGTCGACGTGCGCATCCTCTCGGCCACCCACAAGGACCTCGGCGAGCTGGTCGAGGACGGCCGCTTCCGCCACGACCTGTACTACCGCATCAACGTGATCGAACTGCGCGTGCCGCCGCTGCGCGAACGCCGCAGCGACCTGCCGCAGCTGGCTGCCTCGATTCTGGCGCGGCTGGCGCGCACCCATGAACGCCCCACCCCGCTGCTGGCGCCGTCGGCGCTGGACGCGCTGGCGCAGTACCACTTCCCCGGCAACGTGCGCGAACTGGAGAACATCCTCGAGCGTGCCCTGGCGCTGGCCGAAGGTGACAGCATCGGGGCCAGCGACCTGCGCCTGCCCGCCCCGGGCGGCCACCGCGTGGCCGGGGGGTCCGCCGCGACGCACCAGGAAGAAGCGGTGGTTGATCTGCCGGCCGGCAATGGCGCCCTGCCCTCGTACATCGAGCAGATGGAGCGCACCGCGATCCAGCGCGCGCTGGAAGAGAACCGCTGGAACAAGACCCGCACTGCCGCGCAACTGGGCATCACCTTCCGTGCGCTGCGCTACAAGCTCAAGAAGCTGGGCATGGATTGAGGGCCGGGCGCCGCCCGGCGCCCGTCAGTCCTTGGTGACGCGGTTGATCTCGGCCAGGCTGGTCACGCCGGCCGCAGCCTTGACCAGCGCCGACTGGCGCAGGTCGTTGACCCCGGCGCGCTGCGCCGCTTCGGCAATCTGGATGGCGTTGCCACCGGCCAGCACGATCACCGAAATTTCCTCGCTCATCGGCATCACCTGGTAGATGCCGGTACGCCCCTTGTAGCCTTCGGTGCATTCCTCGCAGCCGACCGGCTCGTACAGCCGGATTCCGGCATCGATCTGCTCCTGGGTGAAGCCTTCGGCCAGCAGCGCGTGCGCGGGCAGCTCGATCGGCCGCTTGCAGTTGCCGCACAACCGCCGCGCCAGGCGCTGGGCGATCACCAGGGTCACCGAACTGGTGATGTTGAACGGGGCGATGCCCATGTTCATCAGGCGCGCGATGGTCTGCGGCGCATCGTTGGTATGCAGGGTGGACAGCACCATGTGGCCGGTCTGCGCCGCCTTGATCGCGATCTCGGCCGTTTCCAGGTCGCGGATTTCGCCGACCATGATGATGTCCGGGTCCTGGCGCAGGAACGAGCGCAGCGCGGCAGCAAAGGTCATGCCGCGCTTGTTGTTCTGCTGCACCTGGTTCACGCCCGGCAGGCGGATTTCCACCGGATCTTCAGCGGTGGAGATATTGCGCGTCTCGTCGTTGAGAATGCCCAGCGCCGTGTACAGCGACACCGTCTTGCCCGAGCCGGTCGGACCGGTCACCAGCACCATGCCGTAGGGCTTGTGGATGGCTTCCAGGAACAGCTTCTGCTGGTTCGGCTCGTAGCCGAGCTTGTCGATGCCCAGCTTGGCGGCACTGCCGTCCAGGATACGCAGCACGATCTTCTCGCCGAACAGCGTCGGCAGCGTGCTGACGCGGAAGTCGATCTGCTTGGTCTTGGACAGGTTGAGCTTGATGCGCCCATCCTGCGGCACGCGCTTCTCGGCGATGTCCAGCTGCGACATCACCTTCAGGCGTGCGGCGATGCGCTGGTTGAGTTTGACCGGTGCCTTGGCCACATTCTTGAGCAGGCCGTCGATACGGAACCGCACCCGGTAATCGTCTTCATACGGCTCGAAGTGAATGTCCGACGCCCCCTTGCGGATCGCGTCGACCAGCACCTTGTTGACGAACTTCACCACCGGCGTGTCATCGCCCTTGGCGTCCACGCCGGCGTCCGAGCTGACGCCGTCCTCATCGGCGCTGGAAACATCCAGATCGCCCATGCCCTCGTCGTCGCCACCCAGCGCCGCCCCCAGTGCATCATGCTTGGACTGCCACTGTTCCAGGGTGCGCTTGATCTGCTCCTCGTCGACCAGGATCGGCTCCACCACCAAGTTGGTGTGGAACTTGATCTCGTCCAGCGAATGGGTCGGGTCGCTGGTGCCCACGAACAGCTTGCCGCCGCGCTTGAACAGCGGCAGCACGCGGTGCTTGCGCAGCAGCTCCTCGCTGACCAGGCTGATCGCATTCTGCGCGCCGTCGAAGACCGAGACGTCAAGGAGCGGCATCCCGAACTCAAGCGCATTGGCCGCCGCAAGCTGCGCGGCGGTTACCATCTTTTGCTCTGCAAACCACTGCGGCAGCGGCTGCTTGGCCGCAGCGGCCCTAACCATAGCGTCGCGCGCGGCGGCTTCTTCGAGCGCTCCATCCTGGACCAGACGGCGGGCGATGCCAGTGATCCCAACCAGGTTGGCCGTGATAGCAACAGTCGCATTCATTTTGATGCTCCTTACCTACGATCCCTGCGATGACCGACGCCCGCAGTGCAGGCACAGCAATTGGTGATCACCCCGCGCGCGAGACTCCGAAGAGAGCTTCTGACTCGTACCAGAAGGACAAGACGAAACATCAATGACGGCACTCGGCCGGCACATGCTGCTCTAGACCCGCCACACGTTCACATCGCCATGCAACCAAATCCCCGCCGATTATGACAGGGTTGAATGCCAAGATGACCGATCCCGCAGCCCGGCTGGTTCGGACAGAGACAACACCATCTCCGCTGCAGGTCAACGCAACGACATTGCGCGTTGCAGCACTCAGATTCGTCACGCCAGTGCAAGCCCGAGCATCAAGCGCGTTGGAACTGTTGACGTTCTCCGTCACAACCAATTTGGCATGACCCGCCATGCTCATCGCCTCGACAACCCGGGCACGAATCGCATAGTCCCAATAGGCTGGGAGAGCAATTGCGGCCAAGATCGCGACGATGGCGACAGCAATCATAAGTTCTATCAGGGTGAATCCCCTGACACGGTTCATTCCCCATCCCCTTTTCATTCCCCCATCCCCCATAGATGAGACCCTGCCGAAGCGGCAGGAATCAAACACAAACCGTGCCAACAAAAAGCCCCGCCGAGGCGGGGCTTTCTGCCGGATCCGTCGAAACTGATCAGTTGCGGCATTCAGCCGGATAGTACTTCGCGTCGCTGCCGCTACCCACACATTCCCAAGTGGTGCCGACAGCAGAGTTGTCGCCACCGGCGGTCGGGGTGTAGGTCAGGGTGGTGCCCTTGGTCTTGGTCGCGTCGCCGACAACCTCGATCACGCCCAGACCGCTGCAGCCGATGCTGGCCATGTTGACAGTGGCGGCAGTTGCACCGGTGCCATCGCAAGCGCCGGTTGCCGGGATCGTGCCGCCGTTGTTGGCGATATTTTCTGCAACAGTCGCCTTGAAGGAGCTAGCCATGACTGCCAGTTCCGACACACGTGAACGAATGGTGTAGTCCTGATAGGCCGGCAGCGCGATGGCAGCCAGGATGGCAATGATCGCGACGACGATCATCAGTTCGATCAGCGTGAAGCCCTTCTGATTCTTCATGTGTACATCCCCAAGAGGTAGATAGATGGTAGGGCACTGGGCCGTCGCCGGGCCGGCAAGCCGGTTGAGCGGGGCGGGCGCCCTGTGCGGGTGGATCGAAGCAGGTTGCGTGCCAACAGTGCCAGCAATGCTCCCCAGCATTCCCCGGCGCAATGATGGCAGCAATCCTCAGGATTGGAACCCCCCTCACAGAATTCTGCGACGGACCCGGCAATGTGACGCTCCACGTCACCTTTTGACGGAACCCGCCCAGCCAGTCGGCCCGCCAGCGCCCGCTGTCAAGGGATGCCAACCGGTTTCGGAAACCGCTACCATGCGGTCAGATAGCCCACCTGGGGATGGTGTGGCTGGGGAGCCCAAAATGTCTGTCAGCCGTAGCGCGATCAAGAAGGAGCCCGTGGCGCGAAACACCACGGAACTACTGCCGTTTGTCTGGGAAGGGACGGACAAGCGCGGCATCAAGATGAAGGGCGAACAGTCCGCAAAGAACGCCAACCTGCTGCGCGCGGAACTGCGTCGCCAGGGCATTATGCCCTCGGTAGTGAAGCCAAAGCCCAAACCGCTGTTCGGCGCTGCGGGCAAAGCCGTAGGACCGAAGGACATTGCCTTCTTCAGCCGCCAGATGGCGACCATGATGAAGTCCGGCGTTCCCATTGTCAGCGCACTGGAAATCATCGGCAGCGGTCACAAGAACCCGCGCATGAAGAAGCTGGTGGATACGATCCGTACGGATATCGAAGGCGGGTCTTCGCTCTACGAGGCCATCAGCAGGCATCCTGTCCAGTTTGATGAGCTGTACCGCAATCTCGTCCGTGCAGGCGAAGGCGCCGGTGTTCTTGAGACCGTGTTGGATACGGTAGCGACCTACAAAGAGAACATCGAAGGACTGAAGGGCAAAATCAGAAAGGCACTGTTCTATCCAGCGATGGTGGTGGCGGTTGCCATTATCGTCAGTGCGATTCTGCTGATCTTCGTCGTCCCCCAGTTTGAGGAAGTATTCAGGGGCTTTGGCGCCGAACTTCCTGCGTTCACGCAGTTGATTGTTGGATTGTCGAGATTCATGGTCTCCTACTGGTGGGCGATGCTCTTTGTTGCACTGGGAGCGATCTTTGGCTTTCTATACGCCTACAAGCGATCCCCCTCCATGCAGCACACGATGGATCGCCTGATCCTGAAAGTGCCGGTGATCGGCGAGATCATGAACAACAGTTCGATCGCCCGCTTCTCGCGGACCACGGCGGTGACCTTCAAGGCGGGCGTGCCGCTGGTCGAGGCGCTGGGCATCGTGGCCGGCGCCACCGGCAACAAGGTCTACGAGGAGGCCGTGCTGCGCATGCGCGACGACGTCTCGGTGGGCTACCCGGTCAACATGGCGATGAAGCAGGTCAACCTGTTCCCGCACATGGTGGTCCAGATGACCGCCATCGGCGAGGAGGCCGGCGCGCTGGATACCATGCTGTTCAAGGTCGCCGAGTACTATGAGCAGGAGGTCAACAACGCCGTGGATGCCCTGAGCAGCCTGCTGGAGCCGATGATCATGGTATTCATTGGTACCATCGTCGGTGGCATGGTGATCGGTATGTACCTGCCCATCTTCAAACTCGGCGCGGTTGTCGGATAAGTGATACATGGCATTTCTTGACCAGCATCCCGGTCTCGGCTTTCCCGCCGCGGCCGGTCTGGGGCTGCTTCTGGGCAGCTTCCTCAATGTAGTGATCCTGCGCCTGCCCAAGCGGCTGGACTGGCAGTGGAAGCGCGACGCCCGCGAAGTGCTGGAAGAGCCGGACATCTACGAACCGCCACCGCCAGGAATCGTGGTGGAGCCGTCGCACTGCCCGCACTGCAAGCACAAGCTGGCCTGGTACGAAAACATTCCGCTGTTCAGCTGGCTGGTCCAGCGCGGCAAGTGCCGCCATTGCCACGCGCCGATCTCGATCCAGTACCCGCTGGTGGAGGCGCTGACCGCGCTGCTGGTGGTTGCCAGCGTCTGGCAGTTCGGCTTCGGCTGGCAGGGCTTCGGCGCGATCGTGCTGACCTGCTTCCTGATCACGCTGTCGGGCATCGATCTGCGCACCCAGCTGCTGCCGGACCAGTTGACCCTGCCGCTGATGTGGCTGGGCCTGATCGCGGCCAGCGACAACCTGTACATGCCGGCCAAGCCGGCCCTGCTCGGCGCGCTGGCCGGCTATCTGTCGCTGTGGTCGGTGTGGTGGCTGTTCAAACAGCTCACCGGCAAGGAAGGCATGGGACACGGCGATTTCAAGCTGCTGGCTGCGCTGGGCGCGTGGTGCGGGCTCAAGGGCATCCTGCCGATCATCCTGCTGTCGTCGGTGGTCGGAGCGATCATCGGGTCGATCTGGCTGTATTCGCGTGGCCGCGACCGCGCCAGCCCGATTCCGTTCGGGCCGTACCTGGCCATCGCCGGCTGGATCGTGTTCTTCTGGGGCGAGCCGTTGATCAACGGCTACCTGAGCTACGCCGGCCTGCGTTGAGGGCCGGCCGATGAGTCGCTTCGTGGTGGGCCTGACCGGCGGCATTGCCGCCGGCAAGAGCGAGGTCAGCCGCCGCTTCGAGGCGCTGGGTGTGACCGTGGCCGATGCCGACCTGGCCGCCCGCGAGGTGGTCGCCCCCGGCAGCGAAGGCCTGGCCCGCATTGCGGCTCATTTCGGTGCGGACATCCTGTTGGCGGACGGTCAGCTCGACCGCGCCGCCCTGCGCGAGCGCATCTTCGCCTCTCCCCCGGCGCGCCAGGCGCTGGAGGCGATCACCCACCCGGCCATCCGCCAGCGGCTGCGCGACATCTGCGCACAGGCGCCCGGTCCCTACGCGATCGCGGCCATCCCGCTGCTGGCCGAAGCCGGCGGCCGCCAGCACTATCCGTGGCTGGACCGCATCCTGGTCGTGGATGTGCCGGCGGCGGTGCAGCACGCGCGACTGGTGCAGCGCGACGGCATCACCGCCGACCTGGCCGACCGCATGATCGCCGCCCAGGCCAGCCGTGACGCGCGCCTGGCGCTGGCCGACGACGTGGTGACCAATGATGGCCATCCGGACCACCTGCAGTCGCATGTGGAACGGCTGGACCGCCAGTACCGGACATTGGCCGAACGCCACGACTGATGCGGCCGCCCGGCAGCCGCGGTCCCCTCAGGCGTGGGTGGCCGGCGAGAAGGTCAGGGTCGCGATCACGCCACGCTCTTCGCCCGGGCGCACGCTGACCTGCCACCCGTAGAGGTCGCACAGGCGGCTGACGATCGACAGGCCGATGCCCCCGCCCTGCGAATGCCCCGCATGGGTGCCCCGGTAGCCTCGCTGGAACAGGCGCTCGGCATCTTCCCGGCTCAGCCCCGGGCCACTGTCGATGACCTCCACGCTGTTGGCCAGGATGCGCACGCGCACGGCCCCTTCCTGCGAGTACTTCACCGCGTTCCCGATCAGGTTGCCCAGCGCAACCGACAGGGCCGCTTCAGGCGCGTCCACCACCAGCTCGTGGCCGCCTTCGAGGATCAGCTCCAGCGGCTTGCCGCCGAGCTGGGCACGGTGCGCGTCGAGCAGCTGCTCGGCGACACGCGCCACATTGCTGGTGCCCTGCCCGCGCTCGTTGCGCGACAGCAGCAGCAGCGAGCCGATCAGGTCGGTGCACTGCTGTTCGGCACGCTGGATGCGCTGCAGGCGCTGCAGCACCTTGTCGTCCAGCCCGGGACGGGCCAGCAGCAGCTCGGTGGCGCCACGGATCACCGCCAGCGGCGTACGCAGCTCGTGGCTGACGTCGGCGTTGAACTCCCGGTCGCGCTGCACCACTTCGGTCAGACGCGAGGAATAGTCATCCAGGGCCTGCGCCAACTGGCCCACCTCGTCGTCGGGGAAGCGCGGTGCCAATGGCTCCGGCTCGATCGTGCCGCCACGGTAGGACCGCAGCCGGGCGGCCAGGTCCGACACGGGCTTCATGACCTTCGACGCCGACCACCAGCCCAGCACCACCGACAACAGGCTGAACACCAGCACGGAAATCAGCAGCGCCCGTTTGAGCTGCATCTCGCCGCGCTGGGCCTGGGTCATGTCGTAGAGCAGGAAGAACCACTCGCTGTCGGTCTTGCGCACGGCCAGTTTGTAGGCAAACGGCTTGCCCTGGTCGTCGATGCCGGTGATGTTGTGGTTGCCATTGGGCAGCCGCGTCCACTCCGGGCGCTCCTGGCGGACACGGTCGAACTTGTCCTTGGGAAACACGTACGCCAGCATCTGTTCGACCGGCAGGTCCGGGCTGCGGCTGGGATCGGAATAGAACCGTCGTGCGTACTCGTCGACGTTGCGGTTCATCACGTCCTCGACCAGCTGGTTTTCCACGCGGCTGCGGGCCCAGTTGGTGGCGAACGCGAACAGCGTCGTCAGGCAGAAGCCCAACAACGCGAACGAAACGATGATGCGACTGCGCAGCCGCCGCCGGTACGGTGCGCGGCGGCGGCCCCCCTTGGCGCTCACCCGATCAGGCTTCCGGGGCGGCGATGCGGTACCCGATGCCGTGGCGGGTCTGGATCAGCGGCACCTCGAACGGCTTGTCCACCACGGCACGCAGGCCGTGGATGTGCACGCGCAGCGAGTCCGAATCCGGCAGCTCCTCGCCCCACACGCGGGTTTCCAGTTCCTGGCGGGTGACCACGGCCGGCGCCGCTTCCATCAGCGCCTGCAGGATCTTCAGCGCCGTCGGGTTGAGCTGCAGCAGCTTGCCCTGTCGGCGGACTTCCAGCGTATCCAGGTTGTATTCCAGATCGCCGGTTTCCAGCACGCGGGTCTGCACGCCCTTGCCGCGACGCGACAGAGCGTTCAGACGGACCTCGACTTCCTGCAGCGCAAACGGCTTGATCAGGTAGTCGTCCGCACCGGAATCGAACCCGGCCAGCTTGTTGTCCAGCGAATCCCGTGCGGTGAGCATCAGTACCGGGGTCTGCTTGCGCGCTTCATTGCGCAGCTTGCGGCAGACCTCGATGCCGTCCATCCCCGGCAGATTGAGATCCAGCACGATCGCGTCGAACTCATGGACCACCGCCAGGTGCAGGCCGGTCACGCCATCGGCGGCGAAGTCCACGGTATGCCCGCGGTCTTCGAGGTAGTCGCCCAGGTTGGCGGCGATGTCGCTGTTGTCTTCAATTACAAGAATTCGCACTGTGACCTCTAATAAGAATAGTTGCCGACCCGTTGCGTCTTATCCATGCGACCTTGGGCCTGGGCCTTGATGCGCTCGCGCTGGGCAACGGTCATGCATTGGGTGACCGGGAAATTGGACCCGATCGCCTTTTCACGTTTACATATTAGACGGCTATCTTCGCGCGCTTGTGTCAAAACGGTGTTTACTACCTGCTGATCGTTGAACAGCGCCATCCTCGCACTCTCCGGCAACGCCTTCTGCTCGGGGTACTGGTCGACCACGCCGCGCATACGCGTCAAGGCTTCCCGGACCCGGCCACGCTCGGCCACGCCCAGTTCGGAGTAGGTCTCGCCATCGTTCAGCTCGATCTCGATCCTGGTGATCTGTTCAGCCAGCGGCTTGCCCGACTCGAACACCTCCTTCTTCGGCGCCGCGTGTGCGGCCGTCGCCACGCACATCAGCAGCGCCGCTGTCGCCAACACCTTCGTCATGCCTTTCATGCCCAGCCATTCCTTGCTTGGAGTGAACGCCGACTGTATCCCCGTCACCTTCACGCCAGCAAGTGCGCAACGACAGGGCATAAAAAGGCCCAGGCGGAAGCCGCCTGGGCCTGAAGGTGTTTCCCGATTACCGAATCCTGCTGAGGAGGGCAGAGCTGCGGTTCGACAGAGCCTACGCCGGGGTCGATTAAACCCGTGTTAAAAGCGTCGCCGAGGCCCGCATTAATGTTCAAACCTTTGAAGCGGAAGGCTTTTTCATCGACGCAACGTGGTCGATGATGCGTCCGGCCAGGTCGGTCTGGCAGATGGCTTCGATCCCTTCCAGCCCCGGGGTGGAGTTGACCTCCAGCACCAGCGGGCCGCGGCTGGAGCGGATCAGATCCACGCCGGCCACGCTCAGGCCGAGCGCCTTGGCCGAGCGTACGGCCACCTGCTGTTCGGCTCGTGTCGCCTTGGCCGCACGGGCACTGCCGCCCGCATGCAGGTTGGAGCGGAAGTCACCGTCCGGCGCCTGGCGCTGCATCGCGCCCACCACCTGGTCGCCTACCACCAGGCAGCGCAGGTCGGCGCCCTGGGCCTCGCCGATGAACTCCTGCATCAGGAAGTTGGCATACAAGCCGCGCAGCGCCTCGACGATGCCGCGCGACGCGCTGGCCTTCTCGGTCAGGATCACGCCTCGCCCCTGGGTGCCCTCGTTGAGCTTCACCACGTGCGGCGGCGGGCCGAGCATGGACAGCAGGTCCACGGTGTCGTCGGGGTTGTCGCCGAACACCGTCACTGGCATGTCGATGCCCTTGGACGCCAGTATCTGGTGCGCACGCAGTTTGTCACGCGCGCGCAGGATGGCATCTGACGGGTTGGGCGTACGCGCGCCCATCATCTCGAACTGGCGCAGCACGGCGGTGCCATAGCGGGTTACCGACGCACCGATGCGCGGAATCACCGCATCCACGCCGGTGATCGCCCGCCCCTTGTAATGCATGCTGAAACCGTCCGCCGCGATGCGCATGTAGCAGCGCAGCGGATCGAGCACCCGCACGGTATGACCACGGGCACGCGCCGCTTCGACCAGACGGCGAGTCGAGTACAGCTTGCTGTTGCGGGAAAGGATGGCCAGCTTCATGGTGGTGCGCAGGGAGGAAAGCGCGAAGCATAGCGCGCAGGCGATACGGCGCGATGACGGCGGCCGGCGTCAGCCCTGTACGTCACGCGGCGCGGCCAGACCGGTGTTCGGCCTGCAGACTGCGTCATGCTGCGCGCTGGCCAGCCAGTCGAGGTTGGACCCTGCGGGAATGCGCGCCGCCGGTCCCTCGATCGTGGTGCGCTCCCAGCCGTCCGCACGTCGCCGTGCGGCATAACGCTGGTCCCACTGTCCGTTTTCCTCCCTCCGGTACATCGCGACGGTACCGCGCCCGCAATCGGCCTCGACGCGGTAGGTGTTGTACCGCGGCACGCTTCCTTCCACGCGTCGCGTGCCATCGGGCAACGTGGTCCGCACCGTCACCGTCGCGAGCATGCCGGGTTCGGCCGGGAACTGATCCGCCGCCGGCAGTACCGCCCATGCCGGTGCAAGCATGACGGTGAACAACAGTGCCGGCAGATACACCAGGCGGGACGAGACGCGGACGACGCTCCGACGGATCATGAACAGTCCTTTTCAGATCGGGCAGACAGTATGACGGCGGCGGTCGGGGCGACCAACCGCAATGGCCGGCATCGACGCATGTATCGCTGCGCTGCAGTGACGCCTGGACGGGCTGGACGGACAGGACAGAGCAGCTTGGCGGCACGGCGCACGTTCAACGCCGCTGCGGCCTGCACCGTCGGCCCATTGCGGGCCGAGGCGGACATCTGGAGCGGGTGAAGGGAATCGAACCCTCGTCAGTAGCTTGGGAAGCTACAGCTCTACCATTGAGCTACACCCGCAGGATGTCCGGCAAGTTTATGCGCCGGACCGGTAAAAAGGCAACGGGCGGCACTGGGCCGCCCGTTGCGCTGCCGTTGTCCACGCGACTCGGCGGCGCGTGGACAACGGAGGTGGATCAGAAGCTGCCGCTGAAGCTGGCGAACACGGTCGCGTCGCGGGCGCGCTTCTGCAGCGTGGTGGTGCTGATGCCGACATTGCTGTTCAGGCCGAACAGGGTCATGCGGGCGCCCATCACTGCGGTGGCGTAGTCCTTGTCGAACTCCAGACCCGGCACCTTGTACATGCCCACGTCCGGCATCGTCTGCAGCCAGGCGCTGGCCTGCTTGCCGTCCTCGAACTCGTGGTCGTAGGTGACCTGCAGGTACGGCTTGACGTTGCCGCCGTCGAAGCGTGCCTGCCAGCCAACGCGGCCGACGGTGGAATCCAGGTCCTGGTCGCCGTAGCCCAGCGCCGAGGCGCTGACGTTGCTTTCGGTGTAGCCGTCCAGCTTGACCTTCTGCCAGATCACCGCGGCCACCGGGCCGTGGCGGAAGCCACCTTCGTTGCCGAACTCGTAACCGGCATTCAGCGCGGCGGTCAGGTTGCTGCCTTCCGGCGACCCCTTGTGCTCGCGGGTGGCCGGGCCGAGGTGCAGCTTGCGGGTGACGTCGTAGTCCAGCCAGCTGTAGCTGACCTGGCCGTTGACCCAGGCGCGCTCGCCGTACCAGCCGGCGAACAGACCCACGGTGGTGTCGGACTGGGTGAAGTCGCCCTGGCTGTTGCCGAAGTCGGCATCCATGCGGCCGTAACCGGCGAAGCCGCCGGCAACCATGCCATCACGCGCCCAATCCACACCGAACAGGCCGGCCGGGGCCATGCCGTCGTACAGGTCGGCATGGGCGTAGCGCTGCATGTCACCGCGCAGGTTGCCCCACCAGCTCAGGCCGTCGGCCGGGCGGCCGCCGAGGTGCATGCTGACCTGGTCGGCGCGCGAACGGCCCACGGTCTGTGCCGAGTGGGTCAGGATCTGCTGCAGGCGCGGCGCTTCCAGGATGGACAGCGTGTAGGCGCCCAGCATGGCGTGGGTGGCCGAGGTCGGATGCACGCCGTCGGCGAACACGTAGTTGTTGGCTGCGTCCGGGTTGGCGTACGAGGTCGGGTTGCAGGTCAGCGACGAGGCCGTGGTGCACGCCGGGCTGGTCACGTTGATGAAACCGTAGGCGGCCGGGCTGGCGACGATTTCCTGCAGGATGTGGAAGGTGTCGACCGGGATCACCTGCAGGCCGGCGGCCTTCAGGCCACCGAACAGCGCATCGTTGTAGGCCTTGGCCAGAGCGGTGCCCTGCGCCATGCCGACGGCGCCGCCGGCACGGGCGGCCGGGGTCAGGCCGATGTCCGGCAGGGTCGGGACCACAATGTACTGCGCGCCGGCGCCCTTCAGGGTGGCGACGATGCCGACCTGGTCGGTGACTGCCGCACCCAGGGTGGCCTGCAGCGGTGCACCGCCCTGGATCGCGAAGATGTCGTTGGCGCCGCCCCACACGGTGTACAGGGCATTGGCGTCGGCCTTGCCGCCGTTGGCGGCCAGGTACTGCGCGGTCTGGGTCTTCAGCGAGTAGACCGGAATGGCCGGGGTCCCCGGTGCCAGGCTCTGGCTGACATCCACACCGACGCGCGCGCCGCCGATGGCGTAGTTGTCGCCGCCCTGGCCGTTGCCGTGTGCCGCGCCATTGGTGCCGTAGTAGTTGGACACGTACTGGGCGTAGGTCCAGCCCGGGTTGGTGGTGAACTGGCCGGTGACCGGCTGCACGCTGGCGGGCAGCAGCGGACGGAAGTAGCCGGCATCGGTCAGGCTGTCGCCGATGAACACGGTGCGGGAGTACGGGGACTGCGCCATTGCAGGCACGGCGGCCAGCGCGATGGCGACTGCCATCAGGGAACGCAGGGGGCGCTTGCTGATCAGCATGTGAAGCTCCTTGAGAGGTGGGAGGCCGGCGGCATACGCCAGCGCACGGTGACAATGGTTTCACTGCGCTTCGGCGACTTCACGCTGCGCCGCCGCATGAAGTCCCGCGCGCCGGCCGCATACCCTTGAGGGGCCTGCATCCCGGCACCGCGCACAGGGCCGGCAAGGGTACGCACTTGCCCCTCATTGGGGGACAATAACGACATGAACATCCAGCTCAACGGCGAATCCCGCCAGCTTCCGCACACTGCCACCGTCCTGGACCTGCTTCAGACCGAACACCTGGCCGAGCGCCGCGTGGCGGTAGAGGTCAATGGCCAGATCATCACCCGCAGCCGCCATGCCGGGCACGTGCTGCAGGACGGCGACGTGGTCGAGATCGTGCACGCGCTGGGCGGCGGCTGAGCACGCTGTCCAGCGGCCGCGCGCCGGGCCAGCAGGGTCACGCGCGATAGGCGATAATTCGGCGATGAACGTACATGCCCCCTCCGACTCGCTGGTCATCGCCGGCAAGACCTATGCCTCCCGCCTGCTGACCGGCACCGGAAAGTTCAGGGATCTGGACCAGACCCGTGCAGCCACCGAGGCCGCGGGCGCGCAGATCGTGACCGTGGCGATCCGCCGCACCAACATCGGGCAGAACCCGGGCGAGCCGAACCTGCTCGACGTGCTGCCGCCGGACCGCTTCACCCTCCTGCCCAACACCGCCGGCTGCTACACCGCCGACGACGCGGTGCGCACCTGCCGTCTGGCGCGCGAGCTGCTGGACGGCCACAACCTGACCAAGCTGGAAGTGCTGGGCGACCAGAAGACCCTGTACCCGGACGTGGTACAGACCCTCAAGGCCGCCGAACAACTGGTCAAGGACGGCTTCGAGGTGATGGTCTACACCTCCGACGACCCGCTCCTGGCCAAGCGCCTGGAAGAGATCGGCTGCGCTGCGGTGATGCCGCTGGCCGCGCCGATCGGCTCGGGGCTGGGCATCCAGAACAAGTACAACCTGCTGGAAATCATCGAGAACGCCAAGGTGCCGATCATTGTCGATGCCGGCGTGGGCACCGCCTCCGACGCGGCGATCGCGATGGAACTGGGCTGCGACGGCGTGCTGATGAACACCGCCATTGCCGGCGCACGCAACCCGGTGCTGATGGCCAGCGCGATGCGCAAGGCGGTCGAGGCCGGCCGCGAGGCGTTCCTGGCCGGGCGCATCCCGCGCAGGCGTTACGCGAGTGCGTCCTCGCCGGTGGATGGGTTGATCGCCTGATGACCAATCCCTTTGACAGCGCCGGCGCCAAGGCGCCGCCCAAGCCCTTCACCGTCACCGAAGGCCGCCGCGAGGTGCGCAGCTTCGTGCTTCGCCAGGGCCGGTTCACGCCGGCCCAGCAGCGCGCGTTCGATGACCGCTGGCCGCGCTTCGGGCTGGACTTCACCGGTGAGCCCCGCGATCTGGACGCCACCTTCGGGCGCGATGCACCCAAGGTGCTGGAGATCGGCTTCGGCAACGGCGCCGCGCTGCGCTTTGCCGCCCAGCAGGACCCGAGCCGCGACTACATCGGGCTGGAAGTGCACGCGCCGGGTGTGGGCCGCCTGCTCAATGCGCTGGCCGACGACAACGCCGACCACGTGCGCCTGTACCACCACGATGCGGTGGAAGTGCTGGAGAAGGAAATCGCCGATGGCGCGCTGGATGAAGTGCGCATCTATTTCCCCGACCCGTGGCACAAGAAGCGCCACAACAAGCGCCGGCTGATCCAGCCGGCGTTCGCCGACCTGCTGGTGCGCAAGCTGCGCGTCGGCGGCCGCCTGCACTGCGCCACCGACTGGGAAGACTACGCCGAGCAGATGTGGGACGTGCTCGACGCCACGGCCGGGCTGAGCAACCGGGCCGGTCCGCGCGGCCAGGTCGACCGTCCCGAATGGCGCCCGCAGACCCACTTCGAGACCCGCGGCCAGAAGCTCGGCCACGGGGTGTGGGACCTGCTGTACGACCGTACCTGACCCGAGCCCAAGGAACCGCGCCACCTCATGGATACCGCGCTGACGCTGACCACGGACATGAAGCTCGTACTCGGGCTGGTCGGCTTCACGATGGCGATGTTCCTGTTCGAGCGCATCCGCGCCGACGTGGTGGCACTGGTGGTGCTGGTGGTGCTCGGCGTGACCGGCCTGATCGCGCCGGAGGAGATCTTCGGCGGCTTCTCCGGCAACGCGGTGATGAGCATCATCGCCACCACCATCCTGGGCGCGGGCCTGGACCGGACCGGCGCACTGAACCGGCTGGCCGCCTGGCTGCTGCGCCGCGGCCACGGCGTCGAGCAGCGTCTGCTGATGATGACCACCGCGATCGCCGGGTTGAACTCCTCGTTCATGCAGAACCCCTCGGTGATGGCGCTGTACCTGCCGGTGGCCTCGCGCCTGGCCGCACGCACCGGGCTGACCCTGCAGCGGCTGCTGCTGCCGATCTCGGCGGCAATCGTGATGGGCGGCGCGCTGACGATGGTCGGCAACTCGCCGCTGATCCTGCTCAACGATCTGCTGGCTTCGGCCAACAACAACCTGCCCTCCGGCCTGGCCACCATCGAACCGCTGCGCATGTTCGCGCCGCTGCCGATCGGCGTGGCGCTGCTGATCGCCTCGCTGCTGTACTTCCGCTATTACGGCGACCGCAAGCTGGTCGAAGAGGAATCGCTGGCCAACGACGGCGTGACCCCGGCGCGCACGGACAGCTACTTCGCCAAGACCTACGGCATCGAAGGCGACGTGTTCGAGCTGGTGGTCACCGCCGAAAGCCCGCTGGTCGGCATGACTCTGGGTGAAGCGGAGAACGTGCACGACGCCCCGCTGCTGCTGGCCCTGAAGACGGGCAACGACACCCGCCTGGCCCCGCCGGCGGAGATGCGCATCTGGGTGGGAAGCGTCCTCGGGGTGATGGGCGCCCGCCAGCAGGTCAGCGATTTCGCGCAGAACCAGTTCCTGCGCATGTCCTCGCGCCTCAAGCACCTGGGCGATCTGTTCAATCCCAGCCGCGCCGGCATCTCCGAAGCGGTGGTGCCGCCCACCTCGGATGTGATCGGCAAGAGCGCCTCGGACCTGCGCCTGCGCAAGCAGCGCGGCATCAGCCTGCTGGCGATCAACCGCGACAAGCAGGTGATCCGCGAGGACGTCCGCAACGTCGCATTGCGGGCCGGCGACATGCTGGTGTTCCACAGCATCTGGACCGACCTGGCGCAGGCCGCCAAGAGCCGCGACTTCGTGGTGGTCACCGACTATCCCAAGGGCGAGCAGCGCCCGCACAAGTTCAAGATGGCGATGGCGATCTTCGCCCTCACCATCCTCATCGCGCTGACTTCCAAGCTGCCGGTGGCGCTGACCCTGATGACCGGCGTGGCCGGCATGCTGCTCACCGGCGTGCTGCGCATGGACGAGGCCTACGCTGCGATCAACTGGAAAACCGTGTTCATGATGGCCGGGCTGATTCCGCTCGGCTGGGCGATGGACAGCAGTGGTGCGGCCGCGTGGGTCGCCGGACATACCATCGACCGCCTGCCCACCGGCATCCCGGTGTGGGTGCTGGAGATCGCGCTGGCGCTGCTGACCACGGTGTTCTCGCTGGTGATCAGCCATGTCGGGGCGACCATCGTGATGGTGCCGATCGCGGTCAACCTCGCGTTGGCCGCCGGCGGCAACCCCACCGCATTCGCACTGATCGTGGCATTGTCGGCGTCCAACAACCTGATGACCGCCTCCAATCCGGTGATTTCGATGATCACCGGCCCGGCCAACTACACACCGCGCGAGCTGTGGCGGGTGGGCGCGCCGCTGTCGTTGATCTATACCATCGTGGTGGTGGTGATGATCAACCTGATGTTCTGATCAGGCCAGCCACACCTGGCCGTCGCGCACCTGCAGCGGCACCGGGCGCAGGCGATCCCCCCGACAGGGGCCGGCCACGCAGTCGCCGGTGTCCAGCGAGAACGAAGCCCCGTGCGCGGCGCACACCAGATGCCCCTCGCGGCTCCTGAGGAACTGTCCCGGCGCCCAGTCGAGCCGGCGACCCGCGTGCGGGCAGATGTTCAGCCAGCCGCGCACCTGCGCGCCGTCGCGGTACAGCACCACCGATTCGGCGTCGCCGTCGATGCAGGCCTCCACTTCGGCGAAGCCGGCGTCGGCAATGGCGTCCAGGGCAATCAGGGCGGTGTCGGGGGAATGCAGTTCAGGCATGTCGGATCGTGACCACGAAAGGCGACCAGTGTCTCACGTCGTCATGTCGCTGGCTCCTGCATGAACCCAAGTCATTGATCTGAAACAGTTGAACGCTACGCTTAACGACTTTTTCACTCAATGACAGTGGCCACCGCAGATACTCAGCACTCGCTGACTTCAGCCAAGAAAACCGCCATGTACAGCCGCTTCTTCCAGTTCAACCAGTTCCGCTCCCTGTTTGCCCCGCGCAAGCCGCGTCACCCGTTGGTGCGCGTTGCGGTCGGCCTGCTGGGCCTGGCGATCCTGGCCGCATTGGTGTTCGTGGGCGTGTTCGTCGGTGCGGCGATGATCATCGCCGGCGTGGCGTGGAAGCTGCTTGCCCAGCGCAAGAGCGCTCGCCCGGCCCCGTCGCAGGTGATGGACGGTGAGTATCGCGTGGTGCGCAAGCCGGCCCTGCCGCTGTCGCGCTGATCCGCTGCACGGCCCGCACCTGCGGGCCTGCCCTGCCCTGACGCTGTCGACGTGCCACGCTTGGCATGGCACGTCGTGCACGCACGATCTAGACTGCCGCGACCCTTCCATGACAGGACGCGAGCATGACCGATGTAATCCCCACGCCCGTGCCGCCGCGCATTCCGGTTGCCGGCGGCGGAACGTTCCCGGTGCGTCGCATCTACTGTGTGGGCCGCAATTTCGCCGACCATGCGCGTGAGATGGGGGCAGCCGTGCCGGCCGCCGACGACCGCGGCCGCCCGATGTTCTTCAGCAAGCCGGCCGACGCGATCGTGGTCGGCCACGATGATGTGATCCCCTACCCGCCGGCCACCAGCGACCTGCACCACGAGGTGGAACTGGTGGTGGCCATCGGCCGCGATGCGCCGGCAGGCGTGCTGCCGGTGGAACAGGCCGAGGCGCTGGTGTTCGGCTATGGCGTCGGCCTGGACCTGACCCGTCGCGACCTGCAGGCGGCCGCCAAGGCCAAGGGCCACCCCTGGGACAGCGCCAAGGGCTTCGATCACTCCGCCCCGGTGAGCGAACTGGTGCCGGCCGGTGAAGTGGGCGATCTTGCCGCGCTCAATCTGTCGCTGGAAATCAACGGTGAGGTGCGCCAGCAGTCGCTGCTGGACCAGATGATCTGGAACGTGCCGGAAATCCTGCACGAGCTGTCCAAACTGTGGGCGCTGCGTGCGGGCGATCTGGTGTTCATGGGCACGCCTGCGGGTGTGGCCGCGCTGCACCCGGGCGATCGTTTCAGCGCGCGCCTGGAGAATGTCGCCGAACGCCACGGCGTCATCGCCGGATGACAACCGCTGCGCTACGCTGCGGCGTCCTTTGATCCCCCCGCGACAGGAGAACCCGATGGGAATGATTACCGAGTTCAAGGAATTCGCCATGCGTGGCAACGTCATCGACCTGGCGGTCGGTGTCGTCATCGGTGCCGCGTTCGGCAAGATCGTCACCGCACTGGTGGACAAGATCATCATGCCGCCGCTGGGCTGGCTGATCGGGCGGGTGGATTTCTCGCAGTTGGCCTGGACCTTGGCCCCGGCACGACCGGGAGCGGACGGCAAGGAAATTCCCGCAGTGGTGATCGGCTACGGCGATTTCCTCAACACGCTGGTGCAGTTCGTGATCGTGGCCTTTGCGATCTTCCTGGTGGTGAAGGTGATCAATCGCCTGGCCCGCAAGAAGGAAGCCGCCCCGGCCGCGCCGGCCGAAGAAGTGCTGCTGCTGCGCGAGATCCGCGACACCCTGAAAAAGTAAGCCGCACGCCGGCCAACGGCTGGTACCGACCGGCATCCGAAAGCCCCGCTCCGGCGGGGCTTTCGCGTAGGGGAAGCAGCGTCCGCCGGACCATGACCTCCCGCCCATGTGCCGGGCCGGCAGACTGCTAAGCTCGGATGCTTCCGCCCCGTTTCCGGAGTTCGTCCATGCGTCGCCGCGTTCTTGCCATCGCATCCACCCTTGCCCTGCTGGCAGGGCCCGCCTTCGCCGCGCCGACGACTTTGCCGCCCGCGTCGCTGGCCACCGCCGCCGAGCTGCGCGAGCAGGCGCTGAAGGACGACACCGGCTGGAAGGTCGTGGAGTCGCTCACTACCGAGATCGGGCCGCGCATCGCCGGCAGCGAGGCCGACGCGCGCGCGGTGGCCTGGGCGGTGGCCAAATTCAAGGCGTTGGGCTTTGACAAGGTGTGGACCGAGCCGGTCACCTTCCCCAAGTGGGAGCGCCGCAGCGAGCACGCCGAAGTGACCGGTACGCACGCCCAGCCGCTGACCATCACCGCACTGGGCGGCAGCCCGGGCGGCACGGTCGAGGCCGAGGTGGTGCGCTTCGCCGACCTGGCCGCCCTTCAGGCGGCACCGGCCGGCTCGCTCACCGGCAAGATCGCCTTCGTTGATTACCAGATGACCGCGTACCGCGATGGCCGCGACTACGGCAATGGCGGCGCAGTGCGCAGCAAGGGGCCGTCCGAGGCGATCCGCAAGGGAGCGATCGGCTTTGTGATGCGCTCGGCGGGCACCGATTCACACCGCGTGCCGCATACCGGCATCACCCGCTTCGACGACGGCCTGACGCCGGTACCGGCGGCCGCCTTGTCGGTGCCCGACGCCAACCAGCTGGCGCGCCTGCTCGCGCTTGGCCCGACCACGCTCAAGATCAGCCTGGACTGCGGCTGGGATGGCAAGGCCACCTCGTACAACGTGATCGGCGAGATCACCGGTCGCAGCCTGCCCAATGAAGTGGTGGTGATCGGTGGCCACCTCGATTCCTGGGACCTGGGCACCGGCGCGGTCGATGATGGCGCCGGCGTGGGCATCACGATGGCCGCCGGCCACCTGATCGGCCAGCTCAAGCAGGCACCGAAGCGCACCATCCGCGTGGTGGCCTTCGCCAACGAGGAACAGGGTCTGTACGGCGGCAAGGCCTATGCGGAGGCGCACGCCAAGGACGTGGTCCGGCACCAGCTCGCCGCCGAAAGCGATTTCGGCGCCGGCCGCATCTACGCGTTCAACACCGGCTCACCGAACCCGGCCGAGTCGCGTGAGGCGACCCGGCAGATCGCCGAGGTGCTCAAGCCGCTGGGCATCGAGTATGCGCCGGACAAGGGCGGCCCGGGCCCGGACGTCGGTCCGCTGGCCGCCAAGGGCGGTGCATGGGCCTGGCTGGCGCAGGACGGCAGCGACTACTTCCACCTGCATCACACCGCCGACGACACGCTGGACAAGATCGACCCGGCCGCGCTGGCGCAGAACGTAGCCGCCTATACCGTCTTTGCCTACCTCGCGGCCGAGGCCGACGGCAGTTTCGGCAGCGAAGCCAAGCCGACCACGCCGCCGAACGAGTGACGGCCCGGTGCGGCGGCCCATGCTCGCCGCACCTCAAAAAAAAAGCCCGACCGCGAACGGTCGGGCTACCGGGATTGCATCACACCCCACGCGGTGAATGCCGCAGTCTTACGTACGTCCGGACAAGCGGATCGCCGCGCTGGGTGGGTGTCTCTCCTCACCTACGCAACGCAGCGCCGCCGTCACACTGTGCGTGGAATGGAATCCACTTCACCATGCGAAAAGTCCGAATCGAATGTAGTCGCAGCCAGTTCGGTGGAACCGATCACAACATGGAGCGGCGCGCTCGTGTGCGCTACCCGTAAAACAGGTGCCGCGATCACCCCTTGCGGCCGTACCAATGCGACAGCAGCACCGCCGTGGCCGAGGCCACGTTGAGGCTTTCCACGGCGCCACTGCCGGGAATGGAGACCTGCAGATCGCAGTCCTGCGCGAGGTCGCGGTCCATGCCCTCGCCTTCGGCCCCCATGACATACACCAGGCGCTCGGGCAGCGCGGCCGCGAACAGGTTGTCGCCACCGTCCACCAGCGTCGCCGCCAGCCCGAAGCCGGCAGCACGCAGCTGCGACATCGCCTGCGGCAGCTCCGGCAGGCGTACCAGCGGCACCGCTTCGGCGCCGCCTTCGGCCACGCGTGCGGCGGCACCGGACAGCGCCAGCGTCGCACCCGGCGGCAACAGCAGGCCGGCCACGCCAAAGTGCGCGGCCGAGCGCAGAATCGCGCCGAAGTTGTGTGGGTTGCCCACCCCGTCCAGCCACAGTGCCAGCACCGGGCCGCTCGTCGGCAGCGTGTCCAGCCACTCGGCCAGGGACAGCATCGGCGCACGCACCACATCGGCGACGACGCCTTCGTGGTGGGTGGTCGCGGCGAGCTTGTTGAGATCGCCCTCCTCCACCACGCGGTAGCCGACGCGGTTGGCCACGCACCACTTCAGCATCGGCTGCAGGCGCGGAATCAGCGACTCGGCCAGGTACAGCTTGCGCAGCGCCTGTGGGCGGCGCTCGAACAGCGCCTGCACGGCGTTCCAGCCGTACAGACGCAGTTCGTCATTGCCACGGCCCGGCGGCGGCGGGCTGCCGCCCTGCTCGCGCGGCGGCAGCGGGGTGGCCCGCGGCGGTCGCGCCGACGGGCGGCGGGCATTTTTCCAGGGATCATTCACTACGGGACTGCTCCAGCTTGCGTTGACGCCAGAAGTCGGCGTTCTTGATGCCCAGGGCATCGGGGTCGAAGATCGGGTCGAGGCCGAGCTTCTTCTGTCGTTCGTAATCGCGCAGGGCCAGCATGGCCGGCTTCTGCACGATCAGGATGGCGATGATGTTCAACCAGGCCATCAGGCCCACGCCGATGTCGCCCAGCGCCCACGCCAGCGTGGCGTTGTGGAACGCACCGAACACCACCATGCCGATGATGCCCAGACGCAGCAGCAGCACGGTGGCCGGGCGCTTGCGGTTGTGGTTGATGTAGCTGAGGTTGGTCTCGGCCATGTAGTAATAGGCCATGATCGTGGTGAAGGCGAAGAAGAAGATCGCCACCGACACGAACGACGCCCCCCATCCCGGCAGCACCGCTTCCACGCCCGCCTGCGCATACCCGGCACCTTCCGGGATACCGGCCAGGCCCTGGAAGATCGGCTCGGCACCGGCCACCGGCGAGTACACGTTGTAGGTGCCGCTGGCCAGGATCAGGAACGCAGTGGCCGTGCACACCATCATGGTGTCGAAGTAGATCGCGAAGGCCTGCACGTACCCCTGCTTGGCGGGGTGCGAGACCTCCGAGGCCGCGGCGGCATGCGGCCCGGAACCCTGGCCCGCCTCGTTGGCATAGATGCCGCGCTTGATGCCCCACTCCACCGCCAGGCCCATCATCGCGCCGAACGCGGCATGGGTACCGAAGGCGCTGTTGAAGATGATGCCGAACATGTCCGGCACGCGGTCGTAGTTGATGATCATGATGGCGATGGCCATCAGGATGAACCCGGCGGCCATGAACGGCACCACCACTTCGGCGAAGTTGGCGATGCGCTTGACGCCGCCGAAGATCACCACGCCCAGCAGCAGCGACACCACGATACCGATGCCAAGCTTCAGCGCCTGCGCCGATTCCATGCCCATCACCTGGCCGTCCAGCGGCCCGCACAGCGCACCGCCGCGGCAGGCATTGATGATGCTGTCGGCGATCGCATTGGCCTGCACGCCCGGCATCAGGAAGCCGGCAGCGATGATCGTGGCGCCGGCGAAGGCCAGCGCGTACCACTTCAGGCCCATCGCTTTTTCGATGTAATAGGCCGGACCGCCGCGGTAGCGGCCTTCGGCATCCTTGGTCTTGTAGATCTGCGCCAGGGTGCACTCGACGTAGGAGGTCGATGCACCAAGGAAGCCCATCACCCACATCCAGAAGATCGCGCCGGGGCCACCGAAGGCGATCGCGGTGGCCACGCCGGCGATGTTGCCGATGCCCATGCGCCCGGCCATCGACATGGCCAGCGCCTGGAACGACGACACGCCTGCGTCGGACTTCTCGCCCCGGACGGTCAGGCGACACATCTCGAAGAACCCGCGGATCTGCATGAACCGGGTGCGGACACTGAAGAACAGGCCAGCGGCCAGGCACACGAAGATCAGTGCCTTGCTCCAGATGATGCCATTGATGAAATGTACAGCTGCTTCCACGCGCTCTCTCCAGTCGGCGGAAAAAAGGAACGTCCCCGTCGGCTGGGAGGACCGGGTTGATTCTCCACGATCCGCGCCGGCCTGCGTAGTGGCAATTTCGATGAATGGGCGGTGGGCGCGGCCCGCAGGCCGCGCCGATGCCTCAGGCGTGCCCGCCCACGGACGGGGTGTCCGCCTCCTGCCTGGCCAGCTCGCGCGCCACCGCTTCGGGTGAACGCGTGTAGGGGGCCAGCAGCGAGTAGAACGCGGGCACCACGAACAGGGACAGGAAGGTGGAGACGGTGACGCCGAAGATCACCACGATGCCGATGGTGCCGCGGCTGGCCGAACCGGGCCCGCCGGCGACCACCAGCGGGATCGCGCCGACCACGGTGGCGATGGAGGTCATCAGGATCGGGCGCAGGCGCACCATCGCCGATTCGACGATGGCCTGGTGCACGTCGCGGCCCTCGTCACGGAGCTGGTTGGCGAACTCCACGATCAGGATGCCGTTCTTGGCGGCCAGGCCGACCAGCATCACGATGCCGATCTGACTGAACAGATTGATCGTGCCGCCGCTGACGTACAGCCCCAGCAGCGCGCCGAGCACGCCCAGCGGCACAGTCAGCATGATCACCAGCGGGTGGATGAAGCTCTCGAACTGGGCGGCCAGCACCAGGTACACCACCAGCAGCGCCATCGCGAAGGTCAGCAGCACCGCGCTGCCGGCGTTCTGGTACTCGCGCGACTCGCCCTTCCAGTCGATCTGCGCATGCTGCGGCAGTTCCTCGCGGGCGGTCTGCTGGGCCCAGGCGATGGCCTCGCCCAGCGGATAGCCCGGCGCCAGGCCGGCGCTGATGGTGATCGAGCGCAGCCGGTTGAACCGGTTGAGGTTGCCGGCCTCGGCCACTTCGCTGAGCGTGACCAGGTTGGACAGCGGGATCAGCGCACCGTTGGCGGCCCGCACCCGGATCGCGGCCAGGTCGTCCGGCGAAGCACGACCGTCGCGGCCGGCCTGGACCAGCACGTCGTACTCTTCGCCGTTGTCGACGAAGGTGGTGACGCGACGCGACCCCATCATCGTCTCCAGCGCGCTGCCGATCGCGGTGACCGACACGCCCAGGTCGGCCGCACGCTGGCGGTTGATGTTGACCCGCATCTGCGGGCGGGTTTCCTTGTAGTCCGAATCGGCGCCGACCAGACCGGGGTTGTCGGCCATGCGCAGCAGCATGCGGTCCCGCCACTGGGCGATCTCGGCATACTCGGGGCCGCCGAGGACGATCTGGAACGGCTGGCCCTGGCTGCGCACCAGACCGCCGCCGACCTGGGTGCGCACGCGCACGCCGCGCAGGTCGTTGAGGTGGGTCTGCAGATCGGCCGCCACATCCGGGGTGGACACATCGCGCTGGCGCCACGGCTGCAGGAACACGCTGATGCGGCCGGTGTGCATTTCCTCGCTGGCACCGAAGCCACCGGGGACGCGCGGATTGGCGCGCACGATCGGCTTGTCCTCGCCGACGAAGCCGGACACGATCTTCTCCACCTGCTGGACCTGGCCGACCGTGTAGTCGAAGCCGGCACCTTCGGGGCCATCGATCATGATCTGGAACGAGCCGCGGTCTTCGGCCGGCGCCAGCTCGGATGGCAGCAGCTTCAGCAGCGCCGCGCTGGCCAGCAGCGACAGCACCATCACCACGATGTAGATCCAGGTGCGCCCGACATGGGCGTCAAGCACCCGGCCGTACGCGGCCGACAGGCGGTCCAGGTTGCGGTTGATCACCCCATGCAGGCCGCGCGGCGGCTGGCCGGCATGCGGCTTGAGCAGCTTGGAGGCCATCATCGGGGTCAGCGTCAGCGACACGAACGCGGACAACGCCACGGCCGCCGCGAGCGCCACGGCCAGTTCGCGGAACAGGCGGCCGGTGTTGCCTTCGAGGAAGCCGACCGGCAGGAACACGGCCACCAGCACCGCCGTGGTGGCGATCACCGCGAAGGCGACCTGCGCGGTACCGCGTTTGGAGGCGACCAGGGGCGGTTCGCCGAGATCGATGCGGCGCTGGACGTTCTCCACCACCACGATGGCGTCATCCACCACCAGGCCGATACACAGCACCAGCGCCAGCAGGGTGAGCAGGTTGATCGAGAAGCCGAAGGCGTACAGCGCGATGAAGGCGGCCACCAGGCACACCGGCACCGTCACGGCGGGAATCAGTGCGGCGCGGAAGCTGCCGAGAAACAGCCAGATCACCGCCAGCACCAGCAGCATCGCCTCGACCAGCGTGGCGTACACGCGGTCCACCGCCGCTTCGATGAAGGTGGTGTTGTCGAAGGCGACGAAGATCCGCGTACCCTGCGGCAGCGTGCTGCCGATGCGTTCGGCTTCCTCGCGGGCCTCGCGTGCCACATCCAGCGCATTGGCGGTGGAGGTCTTGACGATGCCCAGGCCGATGTTGGGCTCGCCATTGCTGCGGTAATAGGCGCGGCGTTCGGACGAGGCCAGCTCGATCCTGGCCACATCGCCCATGCGTACCACGTAACCGTCGGCGCCCTTGCCCAGCGGAATGCCGGCAAAGTCCTCGGGTTTGACGTAGTTGCGTTCCACGCGCAGGGTGAAATCGCGGTCAGCCGATTCAATCCGCCCCGCCGGCAGCTCCACGTTCTCGTTGCGCAGCGCGGTTTCGACATCGCCCACGGTCAGGCCGCGCGCGGCGAGCTGGTCGCGGTCCAGCCAGATCCGCATCGCATAGCGCTGGCGGCCGCCGATACGCACCTGCGCCACACCGTCCAGGCTGGAGAAGCGGTCGACCACGTAGCGGTCGGCATAGTCGCTCAGTTCCAGCGTGTCCATCGTGGTCGAGCTCATGTTGAGCCAGATGATGGGGTCGGCGTCGCTTTCGACCTTCGCGATCTCCGGTGGCCGCGCCTCTTCGGGCATGCGGTCGGCGACCCGGCTGACCGCGTCGCGGACGTCATTGGCGGCCGCTTCGATGTCGCGGTTGGAGGTGAACTCGATGCTGACCTGCGCGCGGCCGTTGGAACTGCGCGCGTTGATGGTGTCGATGCCCTCGATGCCGGCGAGTGCGTCTTCCAGCACCTGGGTGATGCGGCTTTCGATCACCGCCGCGGAGGCGCCGGTGTAGTCCACCGACACCGACACGATCGGCGGATCGATGGCCGGCAGCTCGCGCAGCGTCAGGCGGGTGAACGACATGATGCCCAGCACGACGAGCAGCAGGCTCATCACCACGGCAAATACCGGGCGCTGGATGGAGACGTCGGAGAGTTTCATCCGCCGGCGCCCGTCGGTGCGGCCGGTACCGGTGCCGCCACCGGGGCGGGAGCGGTGGCCGGCGCGGCGTCGTGCGCCTGCACCTTCAGGCCGGGGCGAAGCTTGCCGGTGCCGTCCACCACGATGCGGTCGCCGGCCTGGATGCCGCTGCGGATCTCGACCACGCCGGCGCGGCGGGCGCCGGTGGTCACATCGGTACGCTCCACGCTCTGGTCGGCCTTGACCCGGTACACGAAGGCGTCGCGGCCGACCTGGACCACGGCGATTTCCGGAATCACCAGGGCCTGGCGTTCCGGTCTGAACATGCGCACGTCCAGCAGCATGCCGGGACGCAGCGCATGATCGGCATTGATGAAGTCCGCGCGCACGGTGACCGCACGGGTGCCCGGATCGACACGGGTGTCGATGGTGGCCACCTCGCCGTCGAACGTGCGGCCGGGATAGGCCACGCTGGTGGCGCTGACCTTGTCGCCGGTGGTCAGCGAGGCCAGTTCGGCCTCCGGCACCTGGAAGTCCACGTGCATCCGCTCGATGTCATCCAGCGTGGCGATGGTGGTGGACGGCGTCACCAGTGAGCCGGCGCTGACCTGGCGGATGCCGAGCACACCGGCGAAGGGCGCACGCACCCGGCGGTCGCCGATGTCCGACTGCATTTCACGCACACGTGCCTCGGCGGCATCGCGGATGGCGCGCTGGGTATCCAGCGTCGCGCTGGCCACCAGTTGCTGGGCAGCCAGTTCGCGCTGGCGCCTGTACAGCTGGTCGGCTTCGGCGAAGGTCGCCTGCGCCTGCAGCAGGGCCGCTTCCTGGGCCTGGCCGCGCAGGGTCACCAGCGGTGCGCCGGCGTTGACCTGCTGCCCGCTCTCGAAGTGCACCGTTTCGATGATCTCGCTGACTTTGGCGGTGATCGTCACCGACTCGCGCGCCTTGGCGGTGCCCAGCGCCTGCAGCGTGTCGCTCCATGCCGAGGGCTGCACCACCTGGGCCGTCACCGGCACGGCGTCGGCCTGCCGGCGTGCGGCCTCGTCTTTGCTGCCACAGCCGGCCAGGAAGGCCAGCCCGAGGCCAACGGCGATGCGCGCGGTGATGCGTCCCAACATGAAGAAAAATCCCGGATGTTCCACGACCGGCAAGTGTAGCCACGGGCTGTGTCAAGACATATGTGCCAAGCGTTTACCACGGGCTTCACATCGGTCGATGACAGGCGCAACGCCTTTCGTGCTGGGGCTTGCCACGCATGTAACGGCGTGTGTCAGCGCGTGTCGATTTGCGTCGCTGGACCCTCCGGAAGGGGGGCGCTCAGCGCCCCCACTTCACGTACTCAGTAGCGGTAGTTCACCTTCATCCAGGCGGTGCGGCCCGGCTCATTGATGCGGACCGGATCGGCCGGGAAGCCGAAGTCGGCACTGCCGGCCAGATTCAGGTGCTCGCTGTAGGCACGGTCGAACAGGTTGTCGATGCCGGCGCTGAGCCGCAGTGCATCGCTGAGCCGGTAGCCGGCGTTGAGCGCCAGCGTGGCGAAGCCCGCGCTGGGGCCGAGGTCGCGGGCGACCACATTGCCCTGCCCCACCGCCACACGGTGCTGGCGGGTCACCGCCCGGCCCAGCGCGCCAACGCTCCAGCGCTCGCCTTCCCAGTTGGCGCTGAGCCGGGCTTCCAGCGGCGGCATCTGCGGCAGTGCGCCGCCGTTGGTGCGGTTCTCGCCCCAGGCGTAGGCCAGCGTGCCGCCGAGCTTCCAGCGTTCACCCAGCCGCACGTCCGCACCGGCTTCGGCACCGGCGATGCGCGCATCGATGTTGCCGGCCTGGGCCATGCTGCCCATCATGCCGCCCTCGTGGTAGGTGAACAGGATGTAGTCCTGCACCCGGCCCGCATATGCCGACACCCACGCCTCCAGGCGCTCGCTGCGGTACTGCAGGCCGAGGTCGAGCTGGGTGGTCTTCTCCGGCTGGATGCCGGCGAACGCGTTCGGCGCGTGCATCGGCCCCATGTCCGGCGAGAACAGTTCCCAGTAGTCCGGCATGCGCTCGCTGTGGCCGATGCCGGCGTACCAGGTCAGCGCCGGCGCGATGTCGCGCTCGATGCGCAGGAAGCCGCTGCCCAGGTCCTCGCGGCGGGTCTGCCCGGCGGTGGGATTGGGCATGCCCATCATGCCGGTGGTGGCGCGTTTGTCGGTGACCTCCGCCCGGTCGATGCGCAGGCCGCCAAGCCAGCGCTGCGTGGTGCCTTCACCGAGGGTGATCTCGGTGAACGCGCCGCGCGTATCCAGGCGTGCATCGGTGCGCCAGGGCTGCAGCCGGTAGGTGTTGCGGCCCATCGCGTTGCGGCTGCGATGGCGGCTGTCCTGCGCATCGATGCCGGCAACGATGGCGATGTCCTGCCAGCGCCATTCCGAGGCGATGCGGCCACCGGTAGTGCGCCGGTCGACGTTGGAGCCCATCGGCATCGGCATGCTGCTGTCCGGGTTCGGCGTGCGCAGCGTGTAGTTGTCCATCACGTGGTCGGCGTCGTTGTAGTAGACGTTGGCCTGCAGCCTGTCCCACGCGCCGGGCAGGTTGTCCTTCTCGAAGCGGGCCGCGTAGCTGGTGCGCTTGAACGCCGCCCCGTCCATGCCGCGCCCGGCGTACCGCGCGATCGCGTCGCCGGTGCCGGCCGACAGTTCGAGCACGGTGTCGGCATCGGGCGTCCAGCCGATGGCGACGTCGCTGTTCCATTTGCGCCACTTCGACGGCACCACGTTGCCGTCGCCATCGGTGTAGTCGTCCGCTTCGGAGCGGTTGCCGTTGACCCGCACATAGCCCGCGCTGGCGCCGGCGGTGAGATCAAGCACCTGGTCATTGCGATTGCGCGAGCCGACCAGCGCGCTGGCATCCACATCGATGCCCGGCGTATCGAAGCGCGGCGTGTCGCGCTCGAAGCGCACCGTGCCGGCCGATGCCCCGGCGCCCCAACGCACACTCTGCGGGCCCTTGATGATGGTCAGCCGGTCGAAGGTTTCCGGCGCGATGTAGGACAGCGGATTGTCCATCCGCGACGGGCACGCACCGATCAGGTTGCCCTCGTTGCTGACGATGTTCAGGCGCGAACCGAACATGCCGCGCAGCACCGGGTCGCCGTTGGTACCGCCGTTGCGGATGGCCGAGAAGCCGGGAACGGTCTTGAGGTAGTCGGCACCGTCGCTGGCCGGCACCGGCTGGCGTGGCAGCCGGGGGTCGGTGACCCAGTGCAGCGGCGAGGACGGCGCACTGGCGGTGACCACCAGGGTGTCCAGGGTACGGGCGGTATCGCGCTCGGCGGCGTGCAGTGGCAGTGCGGCCAGCGCAAGGGACAGGGAAACAGACAGGCGCGTCGATGCGCCCGCGCTGCGGGAAGAAGCGATCATGGTGGAACTCCGGAAAACGCACAGGCGCGCGGCGCCATCACGGCGTCGCGCAGCAGGAAGAGAGAGAGGATGGATCTCAGGCGTTCAACGGCGGGCCGCGGGCCGCATGCGCGGGCCAGCGCAGGCTCCGCGGGGCGGCGACCGCACGCAGGACACGCGGCGCGATGACCGGCAGTGCCGGCAGCAACAGCACCAGCACCGCCAGCCACGGCATCAGCCGTGAGGCCATCATGCAGTACTCGCACGCCTCGCCATGCCCGGCGTGTTCGCCCAGCGGTGGCACAACCGGCGTGGCCGGGGTGGCATGGGCGTCGCCGTGCGGGGCGTGGGTGGCCATGTCGTGGCCGGGCATCGCGTGGCCGGCCATTGCGTGGCCGGCATGGGGATCGACGGCGGCAGCGATCGGCAGCGGATGGGCCATGCCCATCGGCATCGCCATCACCGGCGCATCGGCATGGGCCTGCTGCCAGCGGCTCACCAGCGGCGCCAGCGCCATCAGCAGGGTCGCCACGAAAGCGAGCTGCAGAAAGAAGGCGTACGGGCGGCGACGACGGTTCACCGCATCAGTGTAGACCGCGCTCCAGGGTTGGCCGTGCGACGAACCGTCGCAGGCACTCGTGCCGACGCCCGGGTCGGCCCTCACCGATCATACGGTGATGGTCTGGGTCAGCGACTCCCAGGTGGGCGGCAGCGGCCAGTTGGCCTCCTGGTTGCCGTCGATCACACGGCGCAGGTCGCGGGTATCGATCTGCGGAGCGAGCACGTGCACCAGCTCCAGCGCGTAGTCGCGCAGCACACGGTCGCGCGGCAGGACGGCCCAGGCGATGCACTCGTCGATCGGCGCCGGGGCGGGCCAGGCGCGCAGGTCCTCATCACTGGCATTGACCGCCATCTCCGCCAGCAGGCCCACGCCCAGGCCGGTGCGGACGTAGGTCTTGATCAGATCCGCGTCGAGCGCGGTCAAGGCGATGTCCGGGGTCAGCCCGGCGCTGGCGAAGGCCCGCTGCAGGGACGAGCTGCCCCGGGTGGACGATTCGTAGCTGATCAGCGGATGGGTGGCGAGCGCCTGCAGGTCCGGCGCGGCGCCGGGACGGTCAAGCGCGTGCCCGCGCGGCACCAGCACCAGCCGACGCCAGCGGTACAGCGGAATGGCGATGCCGGCACTGGGCTCGGCCCCGGCCGTGGAAATGATCGCGATGTCCGCATCGCCCTGGCTCAGCAGGTCCAGCGCATCGCTTTCGGCGGCCTGCTGCAGATGCACGCTGACCTGCGGGTAGGCCTGTTTGATCCGCGCCACCGCCGGCGGCAGCACGAAACGCGCCTGGGTGTGGGTGGTGGTGAGGATCAGCTGGCCCTGGCTCTCGCGGCGCTGGTTGGCCGCATAGGTGCGGATGTTGTTGGCCTCGGACAGCACCGCCCGGGCGCGGCCGATCACCTCGACGCCGGCCGGCGTCACCGCTTCCAGGCTGCGGCCCTTGCGCACGAAGAGCAGGAAGCCAAGCTCGTCCTCCAGCTGTTTGAGCTGCTTGGACAGGCCGGGCTGGGTGGCGTGCACGCGCGAGGCCGCCAGCGTGATGTTCAGCTCGGCGTCGGCGATGGCCACCAGGTAACGGAGTTGGGTGAGCGTCATGGGCGTGCGGTGCCGCTGGCGGAAAGGAGGCAATCCGACTGTAGGGCAATTGCCATCACCAGCTTATAACCAAACGTTGTTTAAGAAGGGTATCAGGTCATTTCCCGGCGTCATATGCCGGCGCTACGGTCTGCCGGTACACCCGGAGACGCCCCTGCGGCCGCGCCGGGCCGGCGCCACCGCGATCCGGCGCCCGACTCCCCCGCCGCACGGCCACCGGGCGGCACCGAACCGCTCTGGAGCTTCCCATGACGCTGTACAACTCCATTCTGGACACCATCGGCAACACCCCGGTGGTGCGTCTGCATCGCCTGGCCCCCGACCACGTGACCCTGTACGCCAAGGTCGAGGCATTCAACCCCGGTGGCTCGGTCAAGGACCGGCTGGCGCTGGCGATCGTGCTGGATGCCGAGGCGCGGGGCCTGCTCAAGCCCGGGGACACCATCGTCGAGGCCACGTCGGGCAACACGGGCGTGGCCCTGGCGATGGTGGCCGCCGCGCGCGGCTACAAGTTCGTGGCGACGATGGTGGAAACCTTCTCGATCGAACGCCGCAAGCTGATGCGTGCCTACGGCGCCAAGGTGATCCTGACCCCGGCCGCCGAACGCGGCTCGGGCATGGTCCGCCGCGCGAAGGAACTGGCCGAGGAACACGGCTGGTTCCTGGCCAGCCAGTTCGCCAATCCGGCCAACCCGGCCTACCACCGCAACACCACCGCGCCGGAGATCCTGCGTGACTTCGCCGGCAGGCGGCTGGACTACTTCGTCACCGGCTGGGGCACGGGCGGCACCCTGACCGGCGTGGGTGAAGTGCTCAAAGTGGCCCGCCCGGACACCCGCATCATCGCCACCGAGCCGCAGGGTGCGGCCCTGCTCAAGGGCGACGAGTGGAAGCCGCACAAGATCCAGGGCTGGACCCCGGATTTCGTGCCGGAGGTGCTCAACCGCAGCGTCTACGACGAGCTGCTGACCGTCGACGATGCCCGCGCCATCGAGACCGCGCGCCGCCTGGCGGCCGAGGAAGGCCTCTTCGTCGGCATCTCCGCCGGCGCCACGGTGGCCAGCGCGCTGGACATCGCCGCACGCGCCGAACCAGGCAGCGTGATCCTGGCGATGCTGCCCGATACCGGCGAACGCTACTTCTCCACCCCGCTGTTCGCCGACATCAACGAAGGCTCCGACGACGACTGGCTGGCCGGTCTGCCTTGATCCCCACGTTGTCCCGGTAGCCACCCGACGCCCACCCCACGGTGGGCGTCGTCGTATTCATCGCACCTGCGGCGCCTTCATCTGCCGTGAAGCCGGCGCACCGCATGGTGTCGGCATCGGGCAGCGCAACACCGGGTCGCACTGCCTGAGACGACGATGACGCAGCCTAGATGCCCTGCCCGTTACTGTGCAGGAAAGGATGTCATCCCGTTGGTTGGACCCGGACTCAGTAAGGAGCGGTACGCATGAAGATCGAAGTGTGGCAGGGCGACATCACGACCCTGGCGGTGGATGCGATCGTCAATGCGGCAAACGAATCCCTGCTCGGCGGCGGCGGCGTGGACGGCGCGATCCATCGCGCGGCCGGCCCGGCCCTGCTCGAGGCCTGCCGGGCACTACCGGAGATCCGCCCGGGCATGCGCTGCCCGACCGGCGAGGTTCGCGCCACCGATGCCTACGACCTGCCGGCGCGCTATGTGTTCCACACCGTGGGCCCGGTCTGGCAGGACGGACAGCGCGATGAACCGGCGCTGCTCGCCAACTGCTACTGGAAATCGCTGCAGCTGGCGGAAAAGCTGGACCTGCAGTCAATCGCCTTCCCGGCCATCAGCTGCGGCGTGTTCGGTTACCCGCTGCACCAGGCCGCACAGATCGCCGCCACCGAGACCCTGACCTGGCAGCGCTCTCACCGCCAGCCGCGCCGCATCATCCTGGTGGCGTACAACGCCGCCACCTTCAAGGTCTACCAGCAGGCATTGGCCGCGCAGGGCCAGCCAGTGGAAAGCCCGGTACTCGCAGGCACCCCCGCATCGCCGGGGCGCACCGGCCTGGACCTGGATCTCGGTCTGCCGCCGGCCGCGGCACTCTAACCGCCGGCCGAGACCGGCACGGTCGGCAATACGCCGGCCGTACCGTACACCCAGGCCTGGAAGAAGTCGTCGAGCGGACGCCCTGCGGCCTGCTCCATCGCGCGCTGGAAGTCGGCCGTCACCACCGCCCGCCCGTCGTGCGTCCGGGTGTAGCTGCGCAGCCCCTGCCAGAACACCGCCTCGCCCAGTTCCTCGCGCAGCAGGTGCAGCACGTAGGCGCCCTTCTGGTAGACCACTGTACGGTCGTCGGCGCTGGGCGCATCCCACGCGGCGTAGACCAGTGCGTGATCGGTGCCCTTGGCGCGCAGACGGTCCAGCCGCGCCCGCCAGCCCGCCACCTGCCGTTGGTAGGCGGCCTCGCCCTGCGCATGCTGCAGCCAGGCCGCAGTCATGAAATTGGCCATGCCTTCGTTGAGCCAGAAGTGTTCCCAGCTCGCGCAGGTGACCCGGTTGCCCCACCACTGGTGCGCGGCCTCATGCGCCATCAGCGCGGTCTTCTCCGGTGCCTCCAGCACCTCGGCGCCGTACGCCTCGGACAGCAGCGACACCCCGGCCAGTTCCTGCCCGATCGTGCGCGCCACCAGCGCCTGCTGGTAGTCGCCCCGATACGGCAGGCCGGCACGCTCGGCAAAGAAGGCCAGCATGTCCGCCGTGGGCGCGAACACCCGGCGCAGCTCGTCCGGCGAGCGCTCCGCCGACAGATAGCGCAGCGCCACCCTGCCCGGCTGCACCACCTCGCGGTACCGCCCGGCTGCGAAGCCGTACACGTAGCCGGGCATCGGCGTTTCCAACGCCCAGCGGTGCTACACGCGGCCATCGGCCAGCGTGCGCGGCGCGAGCGCGCGTCCGGTGCCGGTCGCCAGCAGTCCTGCCGGCAGGGTCAGCGACAGCGACAGCGTCGCGCGCTCGTCCGGCGCGTCCACCGACGGCATCCACTGGCTGGTGGAGAAGATCGTGTACACCTCCTCGCGTGCCGGCGCGAACTCCAGCCCGAAGGCTGGCGCGCCGTGATAGGCGATCTCCAGGTCCACCTTGCGCCCGGCCCGCAGCGGCCGCGCCAGGGCGATCCGCACCTGCCCCTGCTCCCGCACGAACGTCAATGGCGTGCCGCCCTGCCGTACCGACGTGATGGTCAACGCACCGGCATCCAGGGTGATCTCCGCGAGCCCGGCACGCAGCGCGCGCAGCCGCACCACCTCGTTGCCCTGGATGCGCCCACCGGCGATGTCCGGGTCCAACGCCACCGCGTAATGCAGCACATCGAATCCCCGTACCGGTGATGCCCATGCTGCCGGAACGGACAACAGCCACCACAGTCCCAGCAGACCAGCGCAACGTTGCATCACCGGCAGACATCCCTGTGCGGAAAAAGAAGCGACATCCTGCCAGAACATGCGCTCCGTCGGCCGACCCGCAGTCGGCCCTGCGATGTGCGTCGCACTGCGGAACGCACGGACGGTCGCGGGCCGCGCGGAGGGCGGCAGGAAAAAAAACGCCGGCCCAGAGGCCGGCGTTGTTCAGCGCACGCAGGGCGTCGAACGGATCAGCCGTTCCACTTGCCCAGCGCGGCCTGGCCGTTTTCCTTGGCGCGGTCGTAGACCGTCTGCTGCGCCTTGGCGACGTTGGCCTTGGTGTCCTTGGCCCACAGCTTCAGCGCGGCCTGCTGCATGGCACGACCGTAGGAGAAGCTCAGCGGCCACGGCAGGTTGCCCATCTGGTTCATCGCATTCAGATGCGCGGTCGACTGCTCGTCGCTCTGGCCACCGGACAGGAACACCACGCCCGGCAGGATCGCCGGCACGGTGCTCTTGAGGCACATCACGGTCGACTCGGCCACTTCCTCGACGTCGGCCTGCTCATCGCAGCCCTTGCCCGAGATGACCATCGACGCCTTCAGAATGGTGCCTTCCAGCAGCACGTTCTGCTGGTACAGCGCGTCGAACAGCGAACGCAGCGTGGCTTCGGTGACTTCGTAGCAGGTTTCGATGTCGTGGTCGCCGTCCATGATCACTTCCGGCTCCACCATCGGCACCAGGCCGCATTCCTGGCACAGGGCTGCATAACGGGCCAGCGCGTGCGCATTGGACTCGATGCAGGTGCCCGACGGAATGCTCTCGCCGATGTTGATCACTGCACGCCACTTGGCGAAGCGCGCGCCCAGCTTGTAGTACTCCTGCAGACGCTCACGCAGGCCGTCCAGGCCTTCGGTGACCATCTCACCCGGGCAGCCGGCCAGCGGGTGGGCACCCTTGTCGACCTTGATGCCCGGAATCATGCCGTGGTCGGCCATGTACTTGGCGAACGGCACGCCGTCCTTGGTGGACTGGCGGATGGTTTCGTCGTACAGGATCGCGCCGGAAATATGCTCGTTGAGCTTCGGCGTGGTGAGCAGCAGCTCGCGGTAGGCGCGACGGTTCTCCTCGGTGTTCTCGATGCCCACGCTGGCGAAGCGCTTGGCGATGGTACCGGTGGATTCGTCGATCGCGATGATGCCCTTGCCCGGGGCGACCATGGCCTGGGCGGTTTCGGCCAGCTGTTCGATGCTCATGTATTTCCTGTGGCGGGTGCGGGAAAACCGCAATTATAGCCCCCGCCTTCCGTGAACTGGCCGTCCACGGAATCTGGAAACGCTTTCAGACGCGCAGGCCCCGATGCGGCGTGATGTGGCCGGGACGCGTCCGGGCGTCGGGGGTGGCCGCGTGGCGGCGGACGCGTGCGGCCGCCGGGCCCCCGGTCTGCCGTGCAGACCGGGGTGCACCAGCGCGCAGGCGCGGACCCGTTACAGGTCGCCGAGGCCGCTCGCGCGGCCGTCTTCGCCCACTTCCAGCAGGCGCAGGGTGTTGGTCGCACCGTGGGTTTCCATGTGCTCACCACTGGTGAACACCACGCGGTCGCCGGCCTGCAGCAGGTTGGCTTCCACCAGCAGGCGGATGCTGCCGCGCGCCGCTTCGCGCGGGGTGAAGCCGCGGCTGTCGAAGTTGATCGGGAACACATCGCGCATCAGCGCCATCTGGCGACGGGCGCCATCATGGCGGGTCACCGCGAACACCGGTGCCGAGGCACGGAAGCGCGACAGGTAGCGGGCAGTGCCGCCGGATTCGGTCATCGCCACGATCGCGCGCACGCCGACGTGCTGGGACAGGAACATGGTCGCCATTGCGATGGCCTGATCGGCACGTTCCAGGTTGCGCGGCGAGGCGCCGAAGTCGGTCTCGGTCTGGAACTGGCGTTCGGCACCGAGGCAGATGCGCGCCATCGCTTCCACGGCCTTCACCGGGTACGCACCGGCGGCGGTTTCAGCCGACAGCATCACCGCATCGGTACCGTCGATGACCGAGTTGGCCACGTCCAGCACTTCGGCGCGGGTGGGGATCGGGCTTTCCACCATCGACTGCAGCATCTGGGTGGCGGTGATCACCACCTTGTTCTGCGCCAGCGAGGCCTTGATGATCTTCTTCTGCAGGCCCGGCAGTTCGGCGTCGCCGATTTCCACGCCAAGATCGCCACGCGCCACCATCACCACGTCGCTGGCGTCGACAATCTCTTCCAGGTTCTCGATGGCTTCGGTGCGCTCGATCTTGGACACCAGTGCGGCGTAGCAGCCGTGCGATTCGGCGATCGCGCGCGCATCGTTCATGTCCTGCGCATTGCGGCAGAACGACACCGCGATGAAGTCCACGCCGATCTTGGCCACGATGCCGATCAGTTCCTTGTCGCGCTCGGTCAGCGCGCCCAGCGACAGGCCACCGCCCTGCTTGTTCAGGCCCTTGCGGTCGGAGAGCACGCCGTCATTGAGGACCGTGTTGATGATGCGCTCGCCCTGCACTTCCAGCACCTGCAGCTGCATCAGACCATCGTCGAGCAGCAGCACGTCACCGGCCACCACGTCCTGCGGCAGGCCGAGGTAGCTCACGCCCACCTGGGTGCTGTCGCCGGCCGGTGCGTTCGGCGAGGCGACCAGGTCGAAGCGATCGCCCGCTTTGAGATGGATCTTGCCTTCAGCGAAACGCTCGATGCGGATCTTCGGGCCCGGCAGGTCGGCCAGAATGCCCACTTCCACGCCCACCCGCTGCGCGGCGGCGCGCACGTCGGCGGCGCGCTTGGCCTGGCCGGACGGGTCGCCGTGACTGAAGTTGAGGCGGACCACGTTCACGCCGGCGCGGAAGAGATCCTCCAGCACGCCCGGCGGGTCGGTCGCCGGTCCGAGGGTGGCAAGGATCTTGGTGCGGCGCTGACGCTCAATCATGGTAAATGGGCTCCCGGGAAAGGCTCGAAATTAGCACACCCTTCACGTCCCATGAATACGTTTACAGCCTTGTCGTAGCTGGCTTTGTCCGATGTCCTGCAGACAGCGCAGGATGACAGGGCGGACATCCCGCCGCGTCAGCAGGACGCCAACGCCTGACCCTGTTGACTCTTCGCTCGACATGCGGCGGCGTACGGAACGCCGCCGCCGCCCTCAATCGATCAACGACAACAGGGCCTCCGGCGAGGCCGCGATGTGCTGCGCGCCTGCATCGCGCAGCTCATCGGCACCGCCGAATCCCCACAACACACCGATATTGCGCATCGCGTGATGACGCGCGCCGGCGATATCCATGCGCCGGTCGCCGATCATCCAGCACTGCTCCGGCACCCGTGACAGACGCCGGAGCGCCTCGGCCACCAGCTGCGGCTTCTCGCTGCGGCTGCCGTCCAGGGTCGCGCCGATCACATCCTCGAAGCAGCCCCCAAATGGCAGGTGCTCGATGATGCGGCGTGCATGCGGCTCGTTCTTGGCGGTGACGATCGCCAGCCGGTGGCCCCGCTCGTGCAGTGCCTGCACGACCTGGCCGATCTGCGGGTAGACCACGTGTTCTTCCCAGCCGAGCACCTCGAAGCGCTCGCGATAGAACGCCACCGCCTGCTCCACCTGTGCCGGATCATCGAACAGCGGCGCGAAGCTGGTGCGCAGCGACGGTCCGATCCAGCGCCGGAGTTCCTCCTCCGGCGGCACCGGCCGGTCCAACGCGGTGAGCGCATGCGCCACGCAACGGGTGATGCCCACGGCCGAGTCGATCAACGTACCGTCGAGGTCGAAGAAAAGCGTTGCACGTGCTTCAACGGCGGGACGGCCCACGGTGGTCACGCCCCGATCGTGGTCGATCACTGGCCGCGGGCCTCGAGCGCGGCCACCGCCGGCAGGGTCTTGCCTTCCAGGAACTCCAGGAACGCGCCGCCACCGGTGGAGATGTAGCTCACCTGGTCAGCGATGTCGTACTTGTCGACCGCGGCCAGCGTATCGCCACCACCGGCAATGGAGAACGCCGACGATGCGGCGATCGCCTGCGCCAGCGCCTGCGTACCGTGGCTGAACGCCTCGAACTCGAACACGCCGACCGGGCCGTTCCAGACCACGGTGCCCGCCTTGGCGATCAGCCCGGCGTAGTGCTGGGCGGTGTCCGGGCCGATGTCCAGGATCAGATCGTCCTCGGCCACGTCGGTGACCGCCTTGACCGTCGCTTCGGCGTCCGGCAGGAACTGCTTGGCCACCACCACGTCGGTGGGCAGCGGGATCTCGGCACCGCGCGCCTTGGCATCGGCCACGATCCTGCGGGCGGTGTCGAGCAGGTCCGGCTCGTACAGCGACTTGCCCACGGCATGGCCGGCGGCGGCGATGAAGGTGTTGGCGATGCCGCCGCCCACGATCAGCTGGTCGACCTTGCCGACCAGGTTGGCCAGCAGTTCCAGCTTGGTGCTGACCTTGCTGCCGGCCACGATCGCCAGCAGCGGCTGGGCCGGCGCGAGCAGCGCTTTGGCCAGCGCGTCCAGTTCGGCCATCAGCAGCGGGCCACCGGCGGCCACCGGGGCAAAGCGGATCACGCCGTGGGTGGAGGCCTGCGCACGGTGCGCGGTGCCGAACGCATCCATCACGAACACGTCGCACAGCGCTGCGTACTTGCGCGACAGCGCTTCATCGTCCTTGCCTTCGCCGACATTCATGCGGCAGTTTTCCAGCAGCACGATCGAGCCTGGCGCAACGTCGACACCGTCGACCCAGTCGCGCACCAGCGGCACCTCGCGGCCCAGCAGCTGCGACAGACGCAGCGCCACCGGTGCCAGCGAATCGGCGTCGCTCCACACGCCTTCGGTGGGGCGCCCCAGATGCGAGGTCACCATCACCGCCGCGCCCTTCTCCAGGGCCAGCTTCAACGTCGGCAGCGATGCGCTGATGCGCTGCTCGGACGTGATGCGGCCGTTTTCGATCGGTACGTTGAGGTCCTGGCGGATCAGCACGCGCTTGCCGGAAAGGTCGAGGTCGGTCATGCGAACGATGGACATGGGCAACTCTTTGGCGGAAAGGGAAAGGGCGCCGCGTACGACGCAGACGCCCATTGTAGATGACCCGCTTCGGCACATGGCCGGCAGGTGACGACGAGGGGTCGTCAACTACCGCGGCGTCTGCCGCAACAGGCTCACCGCAAACCCACCCACCACCAGCACACCGAGCACCAGCAGGCCCCACAGCAGCCAGCGCTTCCAGTCACGCACCGGCTGCACCGCCGCATCACCGCCAAGCGGCTGCGCCGGCCCCTGCACCGTCGCCAGCGCGGGCTGCCACTGGGCGCCCTGCTGCTCGCGCAGCTGCGCGATCACCGTGCCGACAGGTGCATCGATGCGTGCGGCACGCACGCTGCCGGCGGCAACGCTGAACGGCGGCTCGCCCTGGCTGAGGAAGACCAGCGCCTCGGGCTGGTAGCCCAGCTTCAGCGTCGGGGCGACGCCCCCCTGGCCCTGCGATGCCGCCAGCTTCCAGTAACGGTCGCGCGTGGCAACCGCCAGCGACTGGGCCTGCGATTGCCGGCGCGCGGCGGTGTCCTGCAACTGGTAGGCCACCCACGGGCCGGCACGCACCTGCCACGGCTGACCCGGATCATCGCGGCTGAGCAGCGTCCACTGCACCACGCTGTTGTCGGCGGTGGCGATGTCGGCCTGGGCAACCGGGAAGCGGCCGTCCAGCGTGTACTCGAACTCGCCCCGCGTGCCGGCAGTGCCGGTCAGCGAACGCCACTGCCACTGGATCGCCTGTGCGGGCGGCACGCGCTCGGCCTGCACTGCCGACAGCGCGGGAAGCGCATCGCCAGCCACCGGCAGGATGCGGAAATACTTCGCCTGGCGGCCGATTTCGATCCGGCGTTGCTGCAGGCGACGGCCATCATGCTGCAGGTCGACCAGCGGCACCTCATCGGCCACCCGCTGCCAGTCACGCAGATCGTCACTGGCGTCCACGCGCACGCGCACCTGCAGCGCCGCCGATGCCTGCCAGTCCAGCCGCAGCGCCTGCACGCTGCTGCGCAGCGCGCTGGCGTCGACCAGCCAGCCGCCGGGATCGGCGGTGCCGACACTGCGGCCCAGCCGTGCCTCGACCCGGCGCACACTGCCGTCGGTGTTGCGCTCGGTGAGCAGTTGCAGGTCGTCGCCCGCACCGCCGGCACGGGCCGGCAGCGGGAACCACGGCAGGGACTGCCATTGCGCGGCCTGCGCCAGCGGCTGGTCGGCCGACAGCAGCGCCGAGGGCAGCGCCTGTCCCTGCGCGTTGAACACCTGCACGTCGGCCAGCCGCGGCGAGACCGCGCTGCGGTACTGCGCCTCGCCCAGCATCAGCCGGTAGGCACCGGCCTGCGGCGAGGACAGCTGCAGTGGCCACTGCTCGCGGTAGTCCTGGCGGGCATCGGCCGCCGAAACAGCCGGCGCGGCCAAGGCAACGGAGAATGCGGCAATCAGACGGGCGACGAGGTTCACGGCTGCGGCTCCACGGTGGATTCCGGCGCACGCGGCGGCGCCGGTGCCAGGTAACCCACGACCGTGCACAGCAGGCCGTAGGCGATGAACGAGGCGATGCCAAGCAGGTTGCCCAGGTGCTGGCGATCGATCAGGACCAGCTTGGCCAGCACCACGCCCATCAGCACCGCGCCCACCAGCCACAGCAGGCGCTGGCCGCGCCGCGACCCCCAGACCCAGCTGATCACACCGAGCACGCTCCAGACCACGGTCAGGCTGGTCTGGGCCAGGGTCGACGACCACAGCGCCCGGTTCCACGGCACCGCGCCCCAGTGATGGACGGTGTGCAGCGTCGTGCTGGTCAGCAGGATGAAGCCGGCGATCGCCAGCAGCGGCACGCGCCAGCCGGCAGCGCCCGCCGGGGCGGCCGGTGACCACACCCAGCGCGCCAGCAGCACCAGCACGGCCATCTGAGCCAGCTCCATAGGATTGAGCAGCGGCAGCCACGGCAGCGGACGCGGGTCGCCAGCCAGCCACACGCTCACCCCCCATCCCAGCGCCAACACACCGAACCAGGTGCCCTGCAACGCCGGACGCGCAACGTCGAAGCGCTCGCCCAATGGCAGCGACAGCCACCGCCAGCGCTGCAGCGACATGGCCACCACCACCAGCCAGGGCAGCATCGCCAGTGCGGCGGTCCAGCCCGGCGCCAGGGCGAAGCGGTCGGCCAGCCAGCCGGCCAGCAGGGTCAGCACGCTGGGCCACAGCATCCACCACACGAACTGGGCGGCCAGCGCAGTGCGGTCCTGCGCGCCACGCAGGCACCACAGCCCGCGTACGCCGAGCAGCGCGAACGCCGCCCAGGCCCAGGCACCGTGGCCGGCGAACGGCTGGTCGTGCACCGCCGCCTGCCACAGCGCCAGCGGGAAGGCGGCCAGCAGCATCGCCAGCGTGGTCAGCACCAGCGCACGTGCCGGCCCGCGCCGGTGCGCCTCGGCGGCCCCCCATGCGGTCACCGCAACGGCAACCAGCAGCGCGTCCGGACGGCTGTCATGGGCAACGAAGCGGACGATCTCGTGGCTCGCACTGCCGAGCCACCACAGCAGGCCCCACAGGTAATAGACGATGGCCGGCGCATCGTGGCCGGCGCGCCGGTAGCTGAAGGCAGAGGCGAACCCGGCCAGCGCCAGCAGCAGGCCGCTCATGAAGGTGGGATTGGCGATCGCGGTGGCGTCGAGGTGCCAGTAATCGGCGCCGACCACGAAGCCGAACGCGGCGCCGAGCTGCAGCAGTGCCCCGGCAATCTGCGGCAACCAGCGCTGCTGGCGCAGGCCCAGCCACGCCAGCGCGGCGCCCTCCAGCGCGAAAACGCTGGCCGTGGCGCGTGCGGACAGGGCCAGCGGCACCGCCAGGGTGGCAAAGCCCACCGCCAGCACCGCATGCGACTGGCCCAGCGCGGCGTAGCGCGGGCGCCGGATCAACGCCCACGCCAGGCCCGCATAGACGGCCGCCAGCCCGAGCGCGCACAGCGCCAAGGCCAGACGGTTGTCGTGCAGCATGCCGGCCTGCAGCGAGAAGGCGATCAGCGGCGTGCCGAACACCAGGCTGCCATCGACCAGATCACGCTTCTCCGCCGGTTGCCGGCGGGCATACAGGATCGGGATGGCCAGGTAGAACGCGAAGAACAGCAGCAGGAACGGCTCGGTGCTGACGAACTTGTCCGGTGCGTACTGCAGCACGCCCCAGGCGGTCCCGATGCCGAAGGTGAACGCGAAGCCAAGCAGGTTCAGCGCGCGCCACGGCCGCCACCAGGCGATCGCCAGGATGGCCGTGTTGAGCACGGCATAGTAGGAGAACAGCGCAACGTGGTTGCCGCTGCCGGTGGACAGCCAGATCGGCGCCATGAACCCGGCCAGGATGCCCAGGACCGCCAATGTGCGCGAGTTCTGCACCACCGCCAGCACACCCATGCCGGCGATCAGCAGCACGCTCATGACGAACGCCGGCAGCGGATCGATCAGGTCGTAGCGTTTGAACGCGGCGAAGATCGTCAGCAGCAGGATGCCGATCGCCCCGCCCTGCAGGGCCAGCGCGAACAGCCGCCGACGGTCGCGCTGCAGCCAGCCGAACACCAGGCCGGCGAGTGCGCCGACGGCGATGCCGGCCAGGCGCATCTCGATCGGCGGATTCAGCCAGCCCTGGTCGCTGACGTACTTGAGCAGCGCGGCCACGCCGGCCAGCAGCACCAGCATGCCGATCTTGACCGGCACGTTGCCTTCGGTGAACCAGCGTTTGACCGCCGCCAGCGCACGTTCGGCCAGGTCCGGCCGATGCTCGTGGGGCTCCGGCTCGACCGGGCGGACGGGGGATGGCGTGGACACCGGGGCCGCCGCCTGCGGCAACGGCGGCGGCGCGGCGACCTGCGGCGGTGGCGGGGCTGCGACGGCCGACGGCCGCTCGACCCGCACCGGTTCGACCGCACGCGGCGGGGCAACGGGCGCCGCAACGGGCGCCGGCACGGCAATCTCCGGCGCTGCAGGACGTGCCTGGGCATCGGCCTGAGCGGCTTCCAGCGCGGCCACGCGCCGGCGCAGCCCGGCGATCATCACCAGCGCGACCACCAGCAGCACGGGCACCAGCAGCACCGCCAGTCCCAGCAGGACAATCAGAGCTTCCATTCCATCAGATCCTTATCGGCAAAGCCGCGGCCGCGCGCCTGGACGCGCATCCACGGTACGCGGCCATGCTAATGGATCGCGGCGGCGGGCAGCGCGATGCGGTGCCCAAACGCACGAACCCCGGCAGTGCCGGGGTTCGTGGGTACAGCGGGAAGGCGCGCGCGATTACTTCGCGGCCACGACCTTGGCCATTTCCAGGCACTTGTTGGAGTAGCCCCACTCGTTGTCGTACCAGGACACCAGCTTGACGAAGGTGCCGTCCAGCGCGATGCCGGCGTCGGCGTCGAACACCGAGGTGTGGGTCTCGCCGCGGAAGTCGGTCGCCACGACCTTGTCTTCGGTGTAGCCCAGCACGCCCTTCAGCGCGCCTTCGCTCTGTGCCTTCACTTCGGCGCAGATCTCGGCGTAGGTGGCTTCCTTTTCCAGCTCGACGGTCAGGTCAACCACCGACACGTCCGAGGTCGGCACGCGGAAGCTCATGCCGGTGAGCTTCTTGTTCAGCTCCGGAATCACCACGCCCACGGCCTTGGCTGCACCGGTGGAGGACGGAATGATGTTCTCCAGGATGCCGCGGCCGCCGCGCCAGTCCTTGTTGGACGGGCCGTCGACGGTCTTCTGGGTGGCGGTGGCCGCATGCACGGTGGTCATCAGGCCGCGCTTGATGCCCCACTTGTCGTTGATCACCTTGGCCAGCGGGGCCAGGCAGTTGGTGGTGCACGAAGCATTGGAGACGATGGCCTGGCCGGCGTAGGTCTTGTCGTTGACGCCGAACACGAACATCGGGGTGTCGTCCTTCGACGGCGCCGACATGATCACCTTCTTCGCGCCGGCATCGATGTGCTTCTGCGCGGTGTCCTTGGTCAGGAACAGGCCGGTCGATTCGATGACCACATCCACGCCCACCTCGTCCCACTTCAGGTTGGACGGGTCGCGTTCCTGGGTCAGGCGGATCTTCTTGCCGTTGACCAGCAGATCGCCGCCGGACACGGCCACGTCGGCCTTGAAGCGGCCATGCACGGAGTCGTATTTCAGCATGTAAGCCAGGTAGTCCGGCTCGAGCAGATCGTTGATGGCGACGATTTCGATGTCATTGCCGAAGTTCAGCACGGCCGAGCGCAGCACGTTGCGCCCGATGCGACCGAAACCATTGATGCCAACCTTGATTGCCATGTTCACAAGCTCCTGCAGCCGCGACGGTGCGGCGCCGATGGTAAGGGGCCGTCATTCTAGCAGGGCCGGACCGGCCCGTTTCCGGCCCCGGCCGGAGGTAAACGGTTACACACCGCGAACCGGGGATTGATCAGAATCAAGGCGCCGGCGGGCACGGAGGGGAACACTGGCCCCACTCCATTCCACCCCGCAACGAGACACCCTCATGCGCAAGACCGCCCCCCTCCTGCTGTCCAGCCTGGCCGCCGCCCTGGCGCTGGCCGCCGCCCCCGCAATGGCCCAGTCCAAGGGCGACTGGACGATCGGTGCCGGCGTGCACCAGGTCGCCCCGAAGTCGAACAACGGCGCACTGGCCGGCGGAACGCTGAAGGTCGACGTCGACAACGACATCAAGCCGACCATCACCGGCGAATACTTCATCGCCGACAACCTGGGCATCGAGGTGCTGGCCGCGCTGCCGTTCAAGCACGACATCAACATCGCCGGCCTGGGCCGCGTGGGCAGCACCAAGCACCTGCCGCCGGTGGTCTCGCTGCAGTACCACTTCAACAGCAAGGGCAAGGTCTCGCCGTTCGTCGGCGCCGGCCTGAACTACACCACCTTCTTCAGCGAGGAAACCGGCGGTGCGCTGGCCGGCAGCTCGCTGAAGCTGGACGACTCCTGGGGCCTGGCCGCCCACGCCGGCGTGGACTTTGCGGTCAGCGACAAGGGCTCGCTGCGTGTGGATGTGCGCTGGATCGACATCGACACCGGGGTCAAGCTCGATGGCGAGAAGATCGGCACCGTCAACATCGACCCGCTGGCCTACGGCGTGTCCTACGTATTCAAGTTCTGATCGGCGGATCGGAACCCCACCGCGCAACACCCCTCGCAGCAAAGCGCTTTCCCCGGCTCCGGCCGGGGATTTTTTTATCTGCCGGGTTCCCCCGTCGCCGCAGCCCCGTAGAGCCGGGTTCTACCCGGCTGCCGTCCAGCGCGGCAGCCCCGCAGCCCCCGTCAGTCCAGCAGGTGACGCCCTGCCGCCTGCGCGTGCAGCGCGGCGGTGTCGAACAGTGGCACCGTGGCGTCCTCGTCGGTGACCAGCAGCATGATTTCGGTACAGCCCAGGATGATGGCCTGCGCGCCCCGCTCCACCAGCCGCTGCATCACCCCACGATAGGCGTCGCGCGATGCCGGCAGGACCCGGCCCTGTACCAGCTCGTCGTAGATGATCCGGTGGACCACGGCGCGGTCGTCCGCCTCGGGCACAAGCACCTCCAGACCGAAGCGTTCGGCCAGCCGTACGCGATAGAAGTCCTGCTCCATCGTGAACGCGGTGCCGAGCAGCCCAACCCGCTGCAGGCCCGCCGCCTGGATCAGCGCGCCCACCGGATCGGCGATATGCAGCAGCGGCACGCCGATGGCCGCCTGTACCGCATCGGCCATGAGGTGCATGGTGTTGGTACAGATCACGATGGCGGTCGCACCTGCCGCTTCCAGACGACGCGCCACGTCGACCATCGCGCGGGTCGCCGCTGCCCAGTCACCGGCCCGCTGCAGCGCCTCGATGTCGGCGAAATCGAACGACCACATCAGCAGGCGCGCCGAATGCATTCCGCCCTGGGCGTCGCGCACCTGCTCGTTGATCATCCGGTAGTAGTGCGCCGAGCTTTCCCAGCTCATGCCACCGATCAAGCCCAGGACCTTCTGCACCGCTGCCGCTCCCGTGGTTGGCCAGCGCCCAGCCTACCCGCCCTGACGGCCGGCCGGCCAGATCCGGGCAAACCCGGCGGTGGACGCGCCCGCTAGAATGCAGCCGATGAACATCGCCTCCCTGCTTCCGGCCGCCGCCCTCGCGCTGGCCCTCACCGCCGTTTCCACCGATGCCCTCGCCTGGGGCGCACAAGGCCATCGCCTTGTCGCCCGCGTCGCCGAAGTCCGCCTCACCCCGCAGGCCAAGGCGCAGGTCGACCGTCTGCTGGCCGGCGAGCCCGACCCGACCCTGCACGCCATCGCCCCCTGGGCCGATGAACTGCGCGCCAAAGACCCCGGTCTGGGTCGCCGATCGGCGCGCTGGCACTACGTCAACATCGGTGAAGACGATTGCCGCTACGCCGTGCAGAAGCACTGCAAAGGCGGCAACTGCGTGGTCGAGGCACTGAAGGCGCAGACCGCCATCCTTGCCGACCGCACCCGTCCCGATGCCGAGCGCGCGCAGGCGCTGAAATTCGTTGTGCATTTCGCCGGCGACATCCATCAGCCGATGCATGCCGGCTACGGGCACGACAAGGGCGGCAACGACTTCCAGGTGCAGTTCAACAACCGTGGTACCAACCTGCACTCGCTGTGGGACAGCGGCATGCTCAATGCGCTGAAGCTGGACGATGACCAGTATCTGGCGCGCCTGATGGCACTGCCCGCGCCGAAGGTGGACAAGCGCTCGAAGATCGACCGCGACGCCGTGCAATGGGCCCAAGCCAGCTGCCGCATCGCCATTGCACCCGGCGTTTACCCGGACAGGCGTACGCTTCCCACGTCGTATGCCGCGACCTACCGCCCGGTCGCCGAGCGTGAGCTGCGCCTGGCCGGCGAGCGCCTGGCCGTGCTGCTCAATGACACGTTGGGCAAACGCTGAGGCACCCCCATGACACCGCACGTCGCCAGCTTCTTCCATCCGGACAGCCACACCTTCAGCTACGTGGTGCACGACCCGGCGACGCGGCAGGCCGCCGTGATCGATCCGGTGCTGGATTACGATCCGGACACCGACGCGCTCGGTGCCGGGCCGCTGCAGCCGCTGCTTGCACATGTGCGCGAGCACGGCCTGCAGGTGCGCTGGCTGTTGGAAACCCACGCCCATGCCGACCACATCAGCGCCGGCCGCTGGCTCAAACCGCATTGGCCACAGGCCACGCTGGCGATGGGCCAGGGCATCGTGCAGGTGCAGCGAACGTTCGCCCCGCGCTATGCGCTGGACGTGCCGACCGACGGCTCGCAGTTCGACCATCTGTTCGCCGATGGCGAGCGCTTCGCGCTCGGTGAAATAGCCGCCGAGGTCATCGCGGTGCCGGGCCATACCAGCGACAGCGTGGCCTACCGCATCGGCGATGCGCTGTTCACCGGCGATTCGCTGTTCATGCCCGATGGCGGCACGGCACGCTGTGATTTCCCGGGTGGCGACGCCGCCCAGTTGTACCGTTCCATCCAGCGGCTGCTCGCCCTGCCCGATGCCACCCGCGTGTTCATCTGCCACGACTACGGCCCGGGTGGGCGCGAGGTCGCCAATGAAACCACCATCGGCGACCAGCGCGCGCGCAACATCCACCTGCGCGACAGTGTCAGCCTGGCCGAGTTCGTCGCCACACGACAGGCCCGCGATGCGACGCTGGCCGAGCCGAAGCTGATGCATCCGTCAGTGAAGGCGAACCTGCAGGGCGGCCCGCAACGCGCCACCTGAGCCCTGCCGCCGCCGGCGCTCAACGACGCTGGCGGCGAACCGTGTGCTGTCCGTTCACGATCTCGAAGGTGAACGCGTAGAGCAGGCTGACCGGCACCGGCTCGATGCGCTTGGCCCCTGTGCAATCGCCCCGATCACTCGGCACCTGGCCGGCGGGATAGTGGCACACCGCTGCGGGCGAGTAGCGCCACTGCGCCACCGCCGCCTGCGCGGCGTCCAGCAGGGGCGTGTTCTCTGCCGCGGTGGCGGCATTGCACGACTCGCGATCGGTCAGCGGCAGGCTGCGTTCCACCCGGCCCTCGGCATCCACCACCACCTGCAGGCAGATCGTGGTCGGCGCGAGTGCGCGGCGCGGATCGCGGTCGCCGACCACCGGATCGGGCGCGGCATAGAGCTGCGGCATGCGGTAGCCTTCGCTCGCCTTCAGCGTGTACGGCTGCACCTGCCCGGCACCCCCGTCGGCGCCGTCCACGTTCAGCCGCTGATGATCCACGTTTTCCCTGCGGGTATCGACGGTGGTGAGCTGGTCGTGACCGGCGCAACCGCCGGTCACCAGCACCGACACCAGCAGCGGTGCCAGGGCATGCCTCATTGGCCAGGGCCGGTGTCGTCGAGCTTGAACGACATCGGTATCTTCAGTGCCGTGGCAACCGCCTTGCCGTCCCGGAGCGCCGGTTCGAAGGTCCACTGCTTCGCCGCGGCGATGGAGGCCGCATCGAAGACGCCGGCCGGCGTCGACGTCAACACCCGGATGTCGCCGGTCCTGCCCTGCGCATCCACTTCCACACGCAGCAGCACCTCGCCCGACACGCCCTGTTCGAACGCGCTGCGCGGATACTGCGGCGCTGCCATCTCCTTCGGCTTGGCATTCACCTGCACTGGTGCGGCACCGGTACCCTGCCCGGCCCATGCGATCCCGCCAAGCCCCACGCACAACCCCACCACCAGTACCTGCCCGGACAACCACGGCAACGCCTTCCGTTTGTGCTGCTTCAGCATGGCAATACGCTCCTTCAACATGGGTTGGCTGCGCCAGTGGCATGCCATCGGCGCAACCGGGTGGGCCAACTGCGCCTTCAACAGCGCGTTGGCATAAAGACGGCGCAGGGCCGGATGCGGATCGACCGTGCGCGCGTCGCAGGCCAGTTCCTGGTCGCGCAGCAGGCGGCGCACGGTCCACGGCAGCAGCGGATGGAACCAGAACACGCAGCGCAGTACCGCCAGCGCCGCATTGGCCCACGGATCGCCATGCCGCCGGTGGCTGTGTTCGTGGCGCAGGATCAGGTCCTGTTCGGCCGGGCTGAAGCGCTGTTCGAAATCCGGGCCGACCACCACGCGCGGCCGCCACAGGCCCACCAGCGCCGGCAGACCGGGATCGCCCTGCGCCTGCCAGCTGCCATCGACACGCGGCTGCAGGCGGCCGAGCGCCCGTTCGAAGCGGCGCTGCGCACGCCAGCTGGCCGTGGCCATCGCCAGCGCACCGGCCAGCCACGCGGCAAACAGCAGCAATGGCCACACCGGCGTATCGGCGGACATATCCGGTGCGCGCAGCGCGGCCGCCACCCCCTTCACCGGCGCGGACCCGGTGATCGGGAGGTTCGGCAACGGCAGGTACGGCACCACCAGCAGCATCGGCAGCAGCCACCAGCCGCGGTACGCCAGCGCCGCGCCGCCCAGCCTCAGCAGCACCGGCCGTATCGCGGCCAGCACCAGCACGGCCACCGACAGCCACACGCTGGCCTGCAACAGTGCGTTGAGCAGCTCAGTCATGGTCCAGCTCCTGGATCAGCTTCCTGAGGTCGGCGATGTCCTGCGCGCTCAGCTCGCCACGCTGGCTGAAGTGCGCCACCAGCGGCGCCACGCGCCCGTCGAACACACGCCCGAGAAAGCCCTCGCTCTGCTCGGCCACCCACGCCTGCCGCTGCAGCACGGGCGAGTAGCGATAGCGGCGGCCGTCGCGGCTGGCACTGATGGCCCCCTTGGTCAGCAGGCGATTGAGCAGCGTCTTGATGGTGGGCTCGGCCCAGTCGCGATCGGCCAGGGCGGCCACCACCTCGTCGGCGCCCAGCGGATGGTTGCGCCACAACACGTCCATTACCACGGCTTCGGCTTCGCTGATCTGGCTCATCATTTACATCCGTAATCGACAAACCGATTACGCCCGTAATCGAATCCGGTGTCAAGCCCTTCGACAACCGGTTCATGCGCACGCTGCCAGCATCGGGCGATTCCCCGTGGAGCCGCCGATGAGACGCTATCGGAAAGTGGACTTCCCCGTCGCCGAGGTGCGGCGCTTCCTCGAACCCGGGCCGGTGGTGCTGGTCAGTTCGGCGTGGAAAGGCCAGCGCGACATCATGACGATGGGCTGGCACATGGTTCTGGAATTCACCCCGTCACGGCTGGCGACCATGATCTCCAGCGGCAACCACAGCTTCGGGCTGATCCGCCGCAGCGGCGAATGCGTCATCAATGTGCCCACTGCCGCACTGCTCGATACGGTCGTGGGAATCGGCAACAGCAGCGGCGCGGACATCGACAAGTTCGCGCACTTCGGCCTGGATGCCGTGCCCGGCAGCGTGGTGGCCGCCCCGCTGATCGCGCAATGCCACGCCAGCTTCGAGTGCCGGCTGGTCGACCGCAGCCAGATCAGCCGGCATGGCCTCTTCATCTGGGAGGTGGTCAAGGCGCACGTCGCGCGCTCGCCGAAACTGCCGCACACCGTGCACTACCGCGGCGATGGGCAGTTCATGGTCTCCGGCGCCGAGGTCTCCCGTCGCCGTCTGTTCAACCCCGAAATGCTGTAATGGCCCGCATGATTTCGCAGGAACGCGCCGCATGACCGACCACCTGACCGACCTGGACGCCGCCGTCGACTGGCTGCTGCAGCGGGTCGACGGCCCCCTTCGCGTGGGTGCCCCGCTGGCGCTGGGCAAGCCGCACCGCCTGCTCAATGCCCTGTATGCGCGCGTGGAGAACGATGCCTCGCGGCCGCTGCAGTTGTACACCGCACTGTCGTTGAACCCGCCACGCGGCGGTGCCGGGCTGGAAGCGCGCTTCATGGGACCGTTTGCCGAGCGCCACTTCGGCGCCGGTTTCCCGCGCCTGGCCTATGCCGATGCGATGGCGCGCGACCGCCTGCCCGACCATGTGCAGGTGGAGGAGTTCTACATGCAGTCAGGCGCGATGCTGGGCTCGTCGCAGGCGCAGCGCAGCTACACCAGCCTCAACTACACCCACGCCGCCGATGCGGTGGCGCAGCGCGCGCCGCATGCGATCGTGCAGAAGGTGGCGATGCGTGCGAACGACCGGCGCCTGTCGCTGTCGTGCAACAACGACATCACCCAGGACACCCTGGATGCAATGGTCGCGCGCGGGCTGCCGCGCCCGCTGATGATCGCCGAGATCGATCCGCAACTGCCCTACCTGGCCGGCTCGGCCACGGTGGATGTGTCGTTCTTCGATCTGGTGATCACGCCGCCCGGGCCATATCCGGATCTGTTCGGCCTGCCGCGTCAACCGGTCGGCGATGCCGACTACGCCATCGGCCTGTATGCCAGTGCACTGGTACGCGACGGTGGCACCCTGCAGATCGGCATCGGGACCCTGGCCGATGCGCTGAGCCACGCGCTGGTACTGCGGCACACCGACAACGCGCGCTATCGGCAGATCCTGCAGGCGCTCGATCCCGACCTGGCCACGCACCCGAGCGTGCTCGCCTCCGGCGGGCTGGAGCCGTTCGAGATCGGCCTGTACGGCTGCAGTGAGATGCTCAACGAAGGCTTCCGCCGGCTGGTCCAGACCGGGGTGATCCGGCGCAAGGTGCACGACGATCTGGCCCTGCTGCAGCGGATCGAGAATGGCACCGCCTGGACCACCGATTACGCCACTCTCGACGCCGAAGGCGAGTACCTGCACGGCGCCTTCTACCTGGGCTCGCCGGAGTTCTACGAGTGGCTGCGCGACCTGCCCGATGACGAACGCCGTGCGATCGGCATGCGTCGGATCAGCGAGATCAACCAGCTCTACGGCGGCGATGAGACGCTGGAGCGGATGCAACGCCGCGATGCGCGCTTCTTCAACTCCTGCATGATGGCCACCGCATTGGGCGCGGCCGTCTCCGATGCGCTGGAAGACGGACGCGTGGTCTCCGGCGTGGGCGGGCAGTACAACTTCGTGGCGATGGCCCATGCCCTGCCCGGCGCGCGCAGTGCGCTGATCTTCCGGGCCACGCGCGAGGACAAGGGCGTGCTGCAGTCGAACGTGCGCTGGAACTACGGCCACACCACTATCCCGCGCCATCTGCGCGACCTCTACATCAATGAGTACGGCATTGCCGACCTGCGCAACATGACCGACGAGGACTGCGTGATCGCGATGGCGGGCATCACCGATGCACGCTTCCAGGCGGCACTGCTGGACCAGGCCAAAGCCGCGAAGAAGCTGGCTGCGGGATTTGCCGCACCGCCGGCCTGGCAGCGCAATTCCGCCACGGCGGTCAGCGCGGCACTGGCGCCGTTCCGCCAGTCCGGACTGCTGCCGGACTACCCGCTGGGCAGCGACTTCACCGAGGTCGAGCAGCACCTGGTCAAGGCGCTGGGCTGGCTGAAACAGAACACGCAGACGCGCGCGGCCAAGCTTCGCACGGTCCTGGCGGCGATCATGCAGCCGGCCGGTGACGGCGACGCGGTGTATCTGCAACGCATGGGGCTGGAGGCGCCGAAGGACATCGGCGAACGGATCGAAGCACGGTTGGTGCGGTTGGGACTGGCGCGTACCGCGTAGGCGCTGCTCACCTGCCCGGTACGCCGGGAGAAACGCAGAAGGCCGGGCAATGCCCGGCCTTCCGTTTGCAGCCGCCGAGCAGAGCTCGGCGTCCACGGGATCACCCGACGGCGATCAGTTGGCCAGCTGCGCCTTGGCCGCGGCCACCACCGCCTCGGTGGTGATGCCGAAGTGCTTGTACAGCGCATCGGCCGGGGCCGAGGCACCAAAGGTGTCGATACCGATCACCGCACCGTCCAGGCCCACGTACTGGCGCCAGAAACCGGTGACGCCGGCTTCCACCGCCACGCGCTTGCGCACGGCGTTGGGCAGCACGGATTCGCGGTAGGCGGCATCCTGGCGCTCGAACACGTCGGTGGACGGCATCGACACCACGCGGGTCTTGATGCCGGCGGCATCCAGTTCCGCCTTGGCCGCCACGGCCAGGCCCACTTCCGAACCGGTACCGATCAGGATCACGTCCGGCACGCCGCCTTCGGCGTCGGCCAGCACGTAACCACCGCGCGCGATCTGCGCAACCTGCGCGTCGCTGCGCGGCTGGTGCGGCAGGTTCTGGCGGCTGAACACCAGGCAGCTCGGACCGTCGGTACGGGTGATCGCCGACTTCCAGCTGACCGCCGACTCGACCGCATCGCACGGACGCCACACATCGTTGTTGGGGATGTAGCGCAGCGAGGCCAGGTGCTCCACCGGCTGGTGGGTCGGGCCGTCTTCGCCGAGGCCGATCGAATCATGCGTGTACACGTGGATCGCGTGCGCCGGGATCAGCGCGCTCATGCGCACGCCGTTGCGGGCGTAGTCGCTGAACACCAGGAAGGTGGCATCGAACGGAATGAACCCGCCATGCAGGGCCAGACCATTGGCGATGGCAGTCATGCCGAACTCGCGCACGCCGTAATACACATAGTTGGCGTTCGGGTCGTCGGTGGCGACCGACTTGCTCGCCTTCCACAGAGTCAGGTTGGAGTGGGCCAGATCGGCCGAACCCCCGACCAGTTCCGGCAGCAGCGGCGCGAACGCTTCGATCGCCAGCTGCGAAGCCTTGCGCGAAGCGATGGTCTGACCGTCGGCCTGGACCTGGGCGATGTAGGCGTCGGCCTTGGCGATGAAATCGGCCGGCAGTTCACCGTGCGAGCGACGGATCAGCTCCTCGGCTTCGGCCGGGAACTGCGCGGCGTACTTGTCGAACTGCAGTTCCCACTCGGCCTGGCGCAGGGTGCCGGTACCGCCGGCACGCCAGCCGGCGTAGATCTCTTCCGGAATCTCGAACGGACCGTAGTTCCAGCCCAGCTGCTTGCGGGTGGCTTCCAGCTCGTCCTTGCCCAGCGGCGCGCCGTGGCTGGATTCCTTGCCCGCCTTGCCCGGCGAGCCAAACCCGATGGTGGTGCGGCAGCAGATCAGGGTCGGCTTGTCGAACTGCGACAGGGCCTCGTCAATGGCCGACTTGATGCTGTCCGGATCGTGGCCATCGACGCCGCGCACCACGTTCCAGCCATAGGCCTCGAAACGCTCGGGGGTGTTGTCGGTGAACCAGCCTTCGGTGTTGCCATCGATGGAGATGTGGTTGTCATCCCAGAAGCAGACCAGCTTGCCCAGGCCCCAGGTACCGGCCAGCGAGGCGGCTTCGTGGGACACACCTTCCATCAGGCAGCCATCGCCCAGGAACACCCAGGTGCGGTGGTCGACGATCTCGTGTTCGGGACGGTTGTAGCGCTGTGCCAGCAGCTTCTCTGCGAGCGCGAAGCCCACCGCGTTGGCCAGACCCTGGCCGAGCGGACCGGTGGTGGTCTCCACGCCGGGGGTTTCGTGGCGTTCCGGGTGGCCGGCGGTCTTGCTGCCGAGCTGGCGGAACTGCTTGAGCTGCCCGATCGGCAGGTCGTAGCCGCTCAGGTGCAGCAGCGCGTACTGCAGCATCGAGCCGTGGCCGTTGGACAACACGAAGCGGTCGCGGTTGAACCACTTGGGGTTGTTCGGGTTGTGACGGAGATAATCGTTCCAGAGCACTTCGGCGATATCGGCCATGCCCATCGGCATGCCGGGATGGCCGGACTTGGCGGTTTCGACCGCATCAGCGGCAAGGAAGCGGATGGCGTTGGCCAACTGGCGGCGGGTAGGCTGCGTCATGGTTCTGTGGGATCAGGAGGCTCCCGCGGAGCTGCGGGCTGCCCATTGTCCCACAGACGACCGGTGGGGTCAGTCCGGGTCACGCCCGGACTGCGCCCTCAGCCACGCGCGGCGTCGATGAACGCGCACATGGCCCTGCGCTGCAGGTCCTCGCGCGTGGCATAACCGGCGGGCAGGGTCTTGCTGACGGTGATGCGGGCGCCGTCCCCCTCGCCTTCCACCAGCACGTTCACCGGCAGGGTCACCTGGCGGTCGGCCAGCGGGGCGGTCTGTTCCAGGGTCACCGAGCCCAGTTCGGGGTCCAGCCGGCCCACCTTCAGGCCGGACTTGAGGCCCTCGGCCTGGATCCGCCGCAGGGCTTCGGCCGGCGCAACGTCGGGCACCACGTCCCAGGTGAAGAACTGGCGACCGGCAGCAAAACTGCCGGTGGTACTGGCGTGGGTCTCACAGGTCCGGGTGTCAGCCCTGGCGTCGAACGCCAGCAGGGCCAGGCCAGTGGCCAGCAGATGCGAAATCCTCATTTCGGCTCCTTTCCGCACGGCGCCGATCCCGGCGCCTTCCATGCGCCGGTGGAGTATCCCATCGTGACTGGCGGCGGTTCAATCGCCGGTGACGCGTCCCGCCGTCGCCGGCGGCGGTTCCTCGGTCTCGCCCTTGGCCACCAGCGTGGTCAAGGCCAGATCGCCGGTGACGTTCAGCGCGGTGCGGCACATGTCCAGGAAGTGGTTCACGCCGAGGATCAGGCCGATGCCCAGCGGATTGACCCCCACCATCGCGCAGATCATCGCCACCACCGGCAGCGAGCCCGACGGCACGCCGGCGGTCCCGATACCGCCCAGGATGCACACCGCCATGACCATGATCTGCTGGCCGATGGTCAGGTCCACGCCGAAGAACTGGGCCAGGAAGATCACCGTCACGCCTTCGAACAGCGCGGTGCCGTTCTGGTTGGCCGTGGCGCCAACGGTCAGCACGAAGCGCGACACCCGCTGCGGCAGGCCCATCTGGTCGGCCACGCGCAGCGCGGTCGGCAGAGTGGCGTTGCTGGAGGCCGTGGAGAAGGCCATCACCGTCGCTTCCTGCGTATCGCGGAAGAACGACAGCGGCGAGCGGCCCGACAGCCACACCGCCGTCCCGTAGGTCACGACCATGTGCAGACCCAGCGCCAGCACCACCACGCCCACGTAGGCACCGAGGCGCACGATCAGCTCCAGCCCGAACAACGTGGCCAGGTTGAACATGAAACAGGCCACTGCGTAGGGCGCCAGGCGGATGACCAGGTTGATCAGCGTCATCGAGACTTCAAACACGCCTTCGATGGCGCGGCGCAGCGGGGCAACCTTGTCGTCGTCGCTGAGGACCATGCCGATGCCGAACATCAGCGCGAAGAACATCAGCGACAGGATGGCACCGTTGTCGGAGGCGGCCTGGAGCACATTGCTCGGCACGATCGACAGCAGCATGTCCATGCCCTTGGGCGTTTCATGGATGCCGGCGACGATCTCCCTGCTGCGCTCGGCGTTCTCCGACAGCATCTGCGCGGCGACCTGCGGGTCCACGCCGGCGCCGGGCTTGAGCACGTTGACCAGCACCAGGCCGATGCCCACCGCGATGCCCGACAGCACCACCGTATAGGCCAGCGTTTTCCAGCCGATCCGGCCCAGCGCGCGGATATCGCCCATCTCCGACACGCCCATGATCAGCGCCGAGAAGATCAGCGGCACGATCAGCATGAAGATCAGGTTGAGGAACAGGCTGGACAGGGGCGTGGTGACCCAGGCCATCACCACCCTCGCCACGTCACCCATGCCCGGAACGACCGGCGCCAGGGCGTGCACGATCAGGCCCAGCACCAGGCCGATGCCGAAGCCAATGCCCATTTTCCAGTGCAATGGCAGCGTCTGCCTGGTCTTTGCGGCCTCAGTCATCGAACGGCTTTCCTCTGAAAATAGTGAATCAGCTTAGCAAAGCCGGCCCGGCCGGCATCGGGATGCCTCACCGCGCCGACGGGTAGAGCGGTGCCAGGCCATTGTTTTCCGGCGCATCCACCGGTCGCCAGTGCGGTCCGTCATGGAACACGCGGCGCAGGGCCTGGCGGGCTGCGGCCACATCGCCGCCCTGCCCACCCCAGCGCGCACGCTGCATCTGGACGAGGGCGGCGCGTTGATCGGGGCTTTCCAGCTGCTCCAGCACCTGCTCCAGGGTCTGCACGCCGGCCATGCCGGCCAGCACTGCCACGACCTCGTCCAGGCCCTGCACATCCATTGCCTGGCGCAGCGCGGCCAACGACGGCCTGGCGACCTCGGGCGACCCGGCCAGGTGGCGGGGAGCCACCGGTGCACCCCGGCGCCGGCGCCAGCCCAGGCCGAGCGCGATGGCCAGCGTGACCAGCCACAGTGCGGCAAAGCCGGCGGCCGCGGCGATCCAGCCCCACGGCCTGCCCGCCGCCTGCACCGGCTGGATCGGCACGGCGGTGGACGCGCCGGCGGGGGTGCCGGGCAGCGGCGACAGGGTGTCCAGCGCGATCGGGGCCGGTACGGCGGCCGCGCCGCTCCCTGCGCCGACCTGCAGGGTCAGGTCGGGCACGGTTGCGGTACGCGCCTGCCCGGCCTTCACATCCCACCAGGCCATTTTCAGGCCAGGCACCGTCAGCGCGCCCGGCTGGCGGGGCACGATCGCGTAGCGCCGCGTCAGCTTCAGCTGCGGCGTGGTGCCGCTGAACGTTTCGTCGTACTGCGGCGGCTCGGCGAAGACCTGGGCGGTGGGGCCCACATCGGGGACCGGCAGCTCGGGGAACTGTGCGCGGGTAGCACCCAGCGCGGTCGCCTCGACCACCACCGTGGCCGCTTCACCGGCCCGCCCGGCTTCCGGGGCGGCGGTGTAGCGCAGGCGCAGGTCGTGCAGCGGCAGCCACGGCTGCGGCGCCGCGTCCGGCTGTGCCTGCACCTGGAGGGTGCGGTCCGGCGCCCGCGCCCGCAGACGCCCGTCGCCGCCGAACATGTCGTCGAAGAAGCCCCCTGCACTGCGCCCGTCGAAACGCGCACCGGCCAGCGCCAGCGGCCCGCTGCGCTCGGGGATCAGCAGAAAGCGGCGCTCGACCAGGTTGTAGCGACGGCCGTTGACGTCGCGCACCAGGCTGCGGTCCTCGCCAACGCGCTGCAGCGAGGCGCCTTCGGGGGTATCGAGGACCAGCTCGCCGGACACCAGCTGCGAGGCGTAGTACAGCCGCACCACCACCCCGACACTCTGCTGGACGTAGGGCGTGGTGTCATCGACCTCGGTTTCCAGGAACACCGCCGCGTTGCCGCGCGCCGCGCCTGGATCTGTGGCACCGGCAACCGCGGCGACCTGCAGGGTCAGCGGCGGTGTGAGCCCGCTGCCGACCCGCAGCGGCGGAAGGGTCAGAGTGCCGGCACGGCGGGGCGTCAGCGCGATGCCATGCAGCGTCCGCGAGGTCATGTCGCCGTTGCTCCACTGCACCTGGCGGCTGCTGGTCTGGCTGCCAAGGTCGAAGTCGGCACGCAACGGCGCGTAGTCGGGCACCGCACCGGCCTGGTCGGACTGGATGTTGAGCGTGACCGTGCCGCCCTCGTCGATGCGGTCGCGGTCCAGCCAGGCCCGGGGCTGCTGCGCCTGCGCGCCGAAACCGATGCACAGCAGCAGGGCCAGGACCGTGCGCAGCGCGCGGTGCGTGGGGGAATCGGCTCTCATCGTCCTTCCTGTTTCCTGCGTTCGTTTTCCAGCTGGAACTTGGCACGCAGCAATGCGCCCGGGTCGTCCGGCACGCGCCGCATCCACGCCTCCACGGCCTGCCGCTGCTCGCGCTGTTCAGCCGTCTGGGCACCTGCGCGGGCATCGCCCTGTGGGCCGTCGCCGGGCGGCGGCTGGCGCTGCAGCGCCTGGCGCATGCGCTCGCGCTGAGCCGCATCGGCCTGCTGCTGCGCCGCCGGATCGGCATTGCGAGGATCGGCCGGTGTGTCCGCCTTGCCCGCCTGGGAGCGCGCGCCGGGATCCGGCTTGCCGGGTTTCCCGTCCGCCTCCTGCGGCTGCCCCTGGCCGGGCGAGGGCTTGCCTTGTCCGGGCTGCGGTTTGCCCGGGTCCAACGACGAGGACGGCGGTGGCCTGCGCTTGCGCGCGGCATCCACCGCGGCACGGTTGGCCACCGCATCGGGCATGCCGGGATGCTTGGCCAGTGCGCGGTCGTAAGCGTCGATCGCTGCGTCGTACTGCCCCTGGCGGGCGAGCGCATTGCCGAGGTTGTACCAGCCTGCGTCGGTGTCCACGCCCTCGAACTGCGCCTGGGCGGCACTGAAGTCGCCCCGCCGGTAGGCGTCCACACCGGCGGCGATCCGTGCCTGCTGCACCTGGTCGGGGCGCTTCCACAGCGTGCCTTGCCCCTCGGCCGCGTGCGCGGTGGACGGCAGTGCCATCGGCAGGCTGGCGCAGACCAGCACCAGGCCCAGCAGGGCGCGGCGGCGGAACGCCAGCAGCGCGATCAGCAGCAGCGGCGGCAGCAGCCAGAAGCCTTCGTCGCGCCAGGCACGCCCCTGACCTTCGCGGCTGTCGCCGGCACCGGCGCGCGGAGTCAGCACGCGCAGCGATCGCAGGTCGCCATCGTCGCTGGCAACGGCCGCGTACGCACCGCCGCCCGCCCCGGCCACCGCGCGCAGCGAGGCGGCATCCAGGCGCGCTTGGGCGATCTGCCCGTTGTCGGCACGGTAGGCCGCCCCCGCGGCGGTTCCCAGGCCCAGCACCGACACATGGATGCCCTGTGCCGACGCCGAGGCCGCCGCACGCATCGCGTCCGCGTCGGCCTGGTCGGTGAGCAGCAGAATGTCACCGCCGCGCGCACCGGACTGCTGCAGCAGCTTGACCGCCGCCTCGATCGCGCGATCGGCGCGCTGCCCATCGCGAGGCATCACGTCCGGGCCCAGCGCATCGAGGTACAGCGCGATATTGGCCATGTCTGCGGTCAACGGCGCCACGGTGAAGGCATCATCGGCGTACGCCAGCAGCGCCACCTCGCCTCCCTGCCGCTCGCGCAGGAGCGTGGCCAGTTTGGCGCGCGCCTGCAGCAGCCGCGACGGCGGCAGATCGGTGGCGGTGATGCGCGAGGACAGGTCCAGCGCCAGCACCAGCGGTGACGGGCTCTGCCACAGTGGCTGCGACACCTGCCGCCATGAGGGCCCCGCCAGCGCCAGCACCGCCAGGACCACGCCACACAGCAGCAGTATCAGGCCGGCGCGCCCTCCCCGCCCCCCCGCCACCAGCAGGTGCGGCAGCAGGTGTGCGTCGACCGCCTGCTGCCAGCCGCTGCGCCGCCGCCGGCGCCACGCCCACAGTGCGGCGATCACCGGCAGCGCCAACAGCGCCCACAGCACAGCGGGGCGCAGAAAGTGCAGCGCGTTCCAGTCGATCATGGTCATGCCCACCGCCTTGGCAGCAACCAGGCCAGCCCGGCCAGCAGCAACGCCAGCGCCAGCGGCCAGGCATACCGTTCGATGCGCGGACGCACGGCCGGACCTGCGGAAGTGACCGGCTCCAGGCGCTCCAGCTCGGCGTAGATGCCGGCCAGTTCATCGGTGTTGCGCGCACGGAATGAACGGCCCCCGGTGAGCGCGGCGATCTTCTGCAGGGTCGCTTCGTCGACCGGATCGTCGCCGGTGGCGATCTGCATGCCAAACACCCTCAGCCCGCCATCGCCGCCGAAGGCCACGGTGTATACCCGCACCCCCTCGGCCTGGGCCAGTTCGGCTGCCCGCAGCGGCTGCAGCACACCGGCATTGCTCACGCCATCGGTCAGCAGGATCAGCACGCGCTGTCCCTGCGGCTGTTCGCGCAGGCGTTTGACCGACAGGGCGATGGCATCGCCGATCGCGGTTTCGCGCCCGGCCAGGCCGACCACACTGCCATCGAGCTGTTCGCGCACGCTGGTCAGGTCGGTGGTCAGCGGGGTGAGCGTAAAGGCACGATCGCCGAAGATCAGCAGCCCCACCCGGTCGCCGACACGACGGTCGAGGAAGTCGGCCAGCACCGCCTTGGCCGCGGTCAGGCGCGGCACGACCTGGTTGCCCAGTCGCATATCCGGCTCGCCCATGCTGCCGGAGACATCCACTGCGAGCATCATCTGCCGGCCCTGGTGCGGCGGTGTCACCGCCTCACCCAGTTGCTGCGGCCGCGCGGCGGCCACGCACAGGCACGCCCATGCCAGCCACAGCAGCACCCGCCCCACGCCGGGACGGTGTCCGCCGGCCGTGCCGGCAAGCGCCTGCAACGTATCGACGGCATACGGTACGCGCAGCGCGGCACCGTCCTGCGCGCGCATCGGCCACCACCGCATCAACAGTGGCAATGGCAGGGCGAGCAGCAGCCAGGGCCAGGCCAGCAGGTCGGTCCACGACAACCAGGACAGCCACGTGGGCAGAGCGGCGGTGGCGATCATCGCCCGCCCACCATCAGATCCAGGAAACGCTCGCGCGCCAGCGCGCGCAACGTCGCCACCTCGGTCGGGTCGACCTGCGCACGGTACATACCGTCCAGCAGCAGTGTTCCGGCTGCGCCGGAGAAGGCGCGGCTGCCGGGCGGGTCGAGAAACGCCAGCCATGCCGCACCGTCCAGCAGCTCGGCCCCGGGCTGGCGATGGCGGGCGGCACGGCGCAGCAGTTCGGCGATGGCGGCGACCTCGGCAGCCGGGCCATCGGCCTCGGCCAGCCGCGTGTCGAACAGGGTCAGCCACCGCTGGCGGCGCCGACGCCGCTGCGCGCGCCACGCCCAGCATCCGGCCAGGACCACGGCCACCGTCCCCAGCACCAGCCACCAGCCGAGCGGCAGCGGCCATAGCGGCGGGAACGGCGGCAGATGCACATCGCGCAGCGGCAGCGCACCGCCCGTGCTCATGCCACCACCGCCGACGGCACCACACCGAGCCAGCTGTCGCTGGGATCGTCGGTGGCCACCACATGCACCTGGATGCGCCGCGCCGACAAGGCCTCGCGCAGGGCATCCAGGGGCGCCACGAACTGCGCCAGCCAGCGTGCTCGCACCGCGTCACTGCCCAGGTCCAGCGCCACCCGCTGCCCGCCGGCAACGAAGGACAGCGGTGACGGCGGCGGGGCGAGCTCCAGCGGGTCGACGAGCAGAACCAGCACCACCTCGTGATGCAGCGACAGCGCCGTCCAGCGCGACACGCCGATCCGGGCGGCCCGGCCCGGATCGGCCAGCACCACCACCCGCGCACCGGGGCGCAGCAGGCGGGTCGCCTGTTCCAGCGCGCGGTCCAGGCCGGCATCGTCGGCGGGCGGCTGCGCGTACCAGCGGGTCAAGGCATCCAGCACACGCAGTACCCCGCGCGTACCGCCGGCCGGGGCGATGGGCGCTTCGCGCAGGCTGCCGCGCACGGCGGCCAGGCGGTCTCCCTGGCGCTGCGCGAACCAGGCCGCCACCGCACCGACGCGTGCGGCCTGCACCGACTTGAAGCGGACCCGCGTCCCGAAATAAAGCACCGGGTCGGTATCGGCCACCAGCAGGGTCAAGCGCTCGCGCTCGGCCTGGAACAGCTTGGTGTGGGCCCGGCCACTGCGCGCGGTCACCCGCCAGTCGATGTGGCGGGCGTCATCGCCCGGCACATACTCGCGCGATTCGGCGTACTCCATGCCACGCCCGCGTGCGGGCGACGGTGCCTGCCCGGCATGACCCAGGCGACCGCGTCGCGGCGGACGCAGACGATGGGCGCTGCGACGCAGGGCCACCAGTTCGGGCAAGGTCGGCTTCACGCCGTCCCCGTCCAGGACCGGGGCCAGGCTGTCCACGGCGGCGTCCTTCATCGGCTCACGGTGCCGGCACGCGGGCCAGCAGCTCGGCGACCAGACGATCGCCATCCCAGCCTTCGGCCGTTGCCTCGTAACTGGGCAGCACGCGGTGGCGCAGCACATCCGGGGCCACACTGCGCACGTCCTCGGGGGTGACGAAATCGCGGCCTGCCAGCCAGGCGCGCGCGCGCGCGCAGCGCTCCAGGGCGATCGAGCCGCGCGGACTGGCTCCCCAGGCGATGCGCCGGGCCAGCGCCGGGTCGTAGCGGGCCGCGTCGCGGGAGGCCAGCACCAGTTCGATCAGGTAGCGCTCCAGCGCCGGCGCCATGTGCAGCGACAGCACCGCCCGGCGTGCGGCGAATACATCCTCCAGCGGCATCCGCGAGGGAGCTGCCGCCGGGACGGTGAGCGCTTCGCGGGCGCGCTCGCGGGCCAGGCGCAGGATCTCGGCCTCCGCGTCGGAGTCCGGGTAGCCGATCCGCACGTGCATCAGGAAGCGGTCCAGCTGCGCTTCGGGCAACGGGAAGGTGCCCTCCTGTTCGATCGGATTCTGCGTGGCCATCACCAGGAACAGCGACGGCAGCGGGTACGTGTGGCGGCCCACCGTCACCTGGCGTTCGCCCATCGCCTCGAGCAGGGCGGACTGCACCTTCGCCGGCGCGCGGTTGATCTCGTCGGCCAGGAGAATCGGATGGAAGATCGGCCCCGGGACGAACTCGAAGCGCCCTTCCTGCGGGCGCCAGATCTCGGTGCCGGTCAGATCCGCCGGCAGCAGGTCCGGGGTGAACTGCACCCGCGAGAAACCGGCCTCCAGCCGCGATGCCAAGGCACGGATCGCGGTGGTCTTGGCCAGCCCCGGGGCGCCTTCGACCAGCAGGTGGCCATCGGCCAGCAGGGCGACCAGCAGCCGCTCGACCAGCGCACGCTGGCCGACGATCTCGGCCGACAGCGCATCGCGCAACGCGGTGAATGCCGCATGCAGGCGATCACCGTCTGCATCGGGCGGGGAAGGAAGGGTGTCGAACTCGGGCATGGGAGGGGGCAGATTCATGGCATCCGTATGACCCACGCAAGAGGCGTCAGGTTCCCTTGCCATGATGGCAGGCCAGGCGGTGCCAACGCATCAAGATTGGCTGAACGCAAAAAGGGCCGCGCGGGGCGGCCCTCTTCACCGGACGTGCGGCAGACCTCAGTTGGTCTTGGCCACGCGCAGGACCTTGGGGGTCACGAACACCAGCAGTTCGGCCTTGTCCTTGTTGCGGCTACGCTTCTTGAACAGGTTGCCCAGGAACGGCACATCGCCCAGGAACGGCACCTTGTTGATGCTGTTGCGGTCGGTGAACTCGTACACACCACCGATCACCACGGTCTGGCCGTCCTCCACCAGCACCGCGGTGTTGACCTCGCGACGGTTGATGGTCGGCACTTCGCCGTAGCCTTCCAGGCGGATGTAGCGCTCGACTTCGTCCTTCTTGACGGCCATGTTCAGGAACACGCGGTTGTCGTTGGTGATGGTCGGGGTGACCTTCAGCTCAAGTACCACTTCCTTGAACTGCACGTTGGCCTGGGCCGCACCACCGATGCCACCACCGCTGATGGTCACGTAGCCGATTTCCTTGCCCTGCTTGATCAGCGCCTCGCGCTGGTTGGTGGTGACCACGCGCGGGTTGGAGATCACTTCGCCGCGCTCTTCCTGCTGCATCGCCGACAGTTCGACGTCCAGCAGGTAGCCCGCATTGAGGATGGACAGCGCCAGCGAACCGGGGTTGCTGGCCGCGGCCACGGCCGAGTTCCAGTTCAGCAGCCCGGTGCTGATCTTGTCCGGGGCACGCACCGGCACGGCACCGGTCCGGCCGCCGGCGATCCACTCGTTGACCGCCTTGTTGTAGTCGTAGTTGTTGGTGGCCTGATTGGTGATGTTCTCGTGATTGGTCTCGGTCTGGCCGCCGAAGAACACGTTGTCGCGGTTGCCGGTGATGCCGAACTTGGCGCCCAGCTCGCGCGCGAAGGTGTCGGTGGCGATCACGATGCGGCTTTCGATCAACACCTGGTCCACCGGGCGATCGATGACATTGATGAGCTCGCGCATGCGCGCGACCTTCTTCGGTATGTCGCTGATCATCAGCGTATTGGTGCGCTCGTCGGCCACGATACGGCCGCGCGAGGACAGGAAACCGCTGTCTTCCTGACCGCTGGTGCCGCTGCCACTACCACTACCACTGCCACCGCCGCCGCCGATGCCCTTGGCTTCGGTCAGTGCTTTGAAGATCTGGGCGGCGTTGTGGTAGTTGATCTGGATGTAATCGGTGATCAGGTCTTCGCGGTTCTCGATCGCGATCCGCGCGTCTTCCTTGTCCTGCTCGAACTTGGCCAGCTCCGGCTGCGGCGCGACCCAGATCACCCCGCCATCACGGCGCTTGTCCAGCCCCTTGGCACGCAGCACGATGTCCAGCGCCTGGTCCCACGGCACGTTGATCAGGCGCAGGGTGACGTTGCCTTCGACGCTGTCGGAGGCAACCACATTGAGGTTGGACTCCTCGGCGATCAACTGCAGCACGGTGCGTACCGGCACGTCCTGGAAGTTGAAGGTCACCGGCTTGCCACTGTACCCGCGCTGGCCCACGGCCGCGGCGGCCTGGGTCACCGTGGTGGCAGTGATCGCACCGGTGGCCGGCAGTGCCTGGCGCGGGCTGATCTCGACCACGTACTCGTTGCCGCTCTGGTACGCCAGCGACTCGAAGGCGGTGTTGGTGTTGAGCACCAGCTGGGTGCCGCCACCGTAGGGTTTGGCATCGATGCGCTGCACCGGCGTGGCGAAGTCGGTCACATTGATCGGCTTCTGCAGGTTCTCAGGCAGGCGCGCGTTGCCAACGTCGATCACGACGCTGTTGCCCTGGCTGCGCAGGTCCGGATTCGCTCCCTGCCCGTCGAACTGCAGGATCAGGCGGCCGGCGCCATCGTCGCCGCGCTTGAAATCGATCTTGGACACCGACAGCGACGCCGGTGCGGTGGCCGCTGCGGGTGTTGCCGCTGCGACCGGGGCCGTGGTGCCGGCTGGCGTGGCCGCCATCAGCGTGCCATTGGCCACCATGAGCGCGACTCCCAGCGCGCACAGGTGGATACGCTTCTGGCGCCGGACCGGACGCAGCCGCATGGCATTGGAAAAGGTCATCGTGCTATCCCCGTAAGCAATCATTGATCTTCAAGTGCGAGCGTTGCCGGCCGTTCCAGCCAGCCGCCTGCACCATCGGGCACAAGTTCAATCAGTTCGATCCGGTCCTCGTAGACCCCGGTCACCCGTCCGTCGCTCTGCCCCAGATACACGCCCGGACGCACCCGATAGGTGACCTTGTCCGGGGCCATCACCAGCGCGACGAGCCCGCCATCGCGACCGATCGAACCGACCATGTCCAGGCTGTCCAGCGGGAACGCTTCCAGCGGCTCCTTGCGGCGGTTCGGATCCGGACGCAGGCCCGATCCGCCCTGTGGATTGGTCCAGGCATCGGTGAACGGATCGCGCATCCCCTGCGCGGAGTACTCGAACGTTTCAAACTGCTGCATCACCGGCAGCGGCTCCAGCGGCGGTGCCGGCCGGGCGCGTACATCGGCCACCCACTTTTCCAGGTTCGGCGCATCGCCCGGCGTGCTGGTCACGCCGCGTGCGCAGCCCCCCAGCAACACCGCCAGCAATACCACGCAGACCCGTGCGGTCGTCCCCAGGCTCATCGCTTGCCTCCGGCCTTGGCTGCCTTGTCTTTTTCGGTGGCGGCCTTTTCCTGGGCTTCCATCTCCACGTCATCCAGGTAACGGTAAGTCTTGACCGTACCGGACAGCTCCAGCGCACCGCTGCGGGCGGTGATGCCGGTCTTGGGGTCCTTGGGCTTCAGGTTGATGTCGTGCATGGTCAGGATGACCACGCGCGGCAACGAGGCCACGCCGCTGACGAAGGCGCCGAACTGGTGGTAGCTGCCCACCATGCGCAGTGCGATCGGCTTCTCGGCGTAGAACTCCTTGGGTGCCTCCGCTCCGGGCTGGAACAGCTCGTTGGACAGGCCGCTGGACAGCGCGGTCTGCGAGATGTCGATGATCAGGTCCGGCATCTCGGTCTTGCTCGGCAACTGGCGCAGCATCTGCTGCAGCACCTGCTCCATCTGGGTCAGCTGCTGCTTGAGCGGCTCCAGGTTCACCGCGCGGCCCTGCTCCTTCTCGAACTCGGCACGCAGCTCGGACTCGCGCTGCTCCAGCGTTCCCAGTTCCTCGCGCTTGCCGCTGATCAGGACGAACCACGCCATGATCACGATGAACAGCGCCAGCAGCGCGCAGAACACCACCTTGGCCTTCTGCGGCCAATTGCCGATGTTGTTGAAGTCCAGCTCTTTCAGATTGACTTTCTGGCTCATGCGGCCCCCTTCTGTGCCGGGGACGGCGCAGCCGGTTGTGCGTGTGGGGCGGGCGGCGCGATGCGGCTGCCGGACGGCTTGGCCGGGGTGGCGGCATCGGCCGGGGTCGATGCAGGCGCTGCCGGCGCGGCAGCAGGCGCGCCCGCCGGTGCAGCCGCCGGCGTGCCGGCAGCAGGCGTCGGTGCCGGCGACAGCGGCGCAACCGGCGGCGCGGCCGGATCGACCGCCGGGTCAGGGGCGCCCGGGACCGCAGGCACCGCCGCGTTCGGATCGGTCTGCGCCGGCAGCGTGACCTTGACCACGAACATGTAGGGCAATGCCTTGATGTCCGCAACCGGGCCGACGGACGGTGCGCCTTCCTTTTCCTTGTCCGGCGCCTTGGCCTCGATGATCGACAGCTCCGGATTGGTCATCCAGCCCGAGCTTTCCAGATTGCGCATGTAGGCGCTGACACGCGCATTGGACTGCGTGCGGCCTTCCAGGGTGAGGATGTCGCCTTCCTGCTTCAGCGCGGTGAGCACCACGCCGTCGGGGATGGTCCGGACCAGCGCATCGAACAGGTGCACCATCTGCGAGCGCTTGGCCTGCAGCTCCTCGATCACCTTCTTCCGCGCCAGCAGGCGGTCCTTCTGGCGATCCAGGCGCTCGATCTCCTTGTTCTGTTCCTTGACCTTCTCGATCTCGGCCTGCAGGAAGGTATTGCGATCCCCCTGCCCGCTGACCTGACGGTCGTAGTAGAACCAGATCAGCAACGACAGCAGCATGCCGCCAATGGCGGCAAAACCCAGCATGGTGTAGAAGTCGCGCTGGCGTTGCTTGCGCCGTTCGGCGCGCCAGGGCAATAGATTGATGCGTGCCATCAGTCGAAGCTCCTCAGGGCCAGACCCGTGGCGATCATCAGCGCCGGGGCATCCTGGGCAAGCGCGTGCGCCTGCACCTTCGGGCCCAGCGTCATCTGTGCCAGCGGGTTGGCCACGATGGTGGCCACGCCCAGCTGTTCTTCCACCATCTCCGGCAGACCAGCCAGCGCCGCGCATCCGCCGGCCAGCACGATGTGGTCGACGCGGTTGAACTCGCTGCCGGCATAGAAGAACTGCAGCAGGCGGCTGATCTGCTGGACCGTGGCTTCCTTGAACGGCTCCAGCACTTCCATCTCGTAGCTTTCCGGCAACCCGCCCTGACGCTTGGCCAGGCCGGCTTCCTCGTAGGTGAGGCCGTAGCGGCGCATCACTTCGTCGGTGAGCTGCTTGCCGCCGAACACCTGTTCGCGGCTGTACAGGCTGCGCCCGCCGCGCAGCACATTGAGCGTGGTCATGGTGGCACCGATGTCCACCAGCGCCACGACGCCGTCACTGGCCACCGGCAGTTCGCTGGCGACCAGGGCGAAGGCGTTCTCGACCGCGAAGGCCTCCACGTCCATCACCCGCGCGGTCAGCCCGCCCAGCTCCAGCGCCGACTGGCGCAGCTCGACGTTTTCCGACCGCGACGCCGCCAACAGCACCTGGACCATTTCCGGGTTGTTGGGAATCGGGCCCAGCACTTCGAAATCGAGATTCACTTCCTCGATCGGGTACGGGATGTAGTTGACCGCCTCGAGCTCGACCTGGGCTTCCATGTCGTTCTCATCCAGGTCGGCCGGCATCGGAATCAGCTTGGTGATCACCGCCGAGCCCGCCACGGCGGCGGCGGCATGCCGGGCCTTGGTCCCCGATCGGTTCACCGCGCGTCGAATGGCCTCCCCGACCGCTTCGACCTCGACGATGTTCTTTTCCACCACCGCATTCGGCGGAAGTGGTTCCACGGCGTAATGTTCCACGCGAAAACGATTGCCACTGCGTGAAAGCTGCAACAGCTTTACCGCAGTCGAACTGATGTCGACGCCAATAAGCGGCGACTGGCTCTTTGGGATAAGCCCCACGGTTTCTCCCCTGCCGACGGGCACTTGGACGCATAACCTGCGCCCGCGCATTAATAACGTTTTTTTTGCAAACCGCAACCGCCACGCTGTGAAACGAGCACTACGGCACGTTTCACGCATCCCCAGACGGTGAACGAATTGCGCTCCCCGGGAACAACCCCAGCCGTTCCCTTGCGTAATCTATACTCTGCGACCACGAAATTCGCAATCGGAATCTGTCCTGATGACACGCTTACGCCGTTGGCTGCGCTGGATGCTGGTGGCGTTCCTGGTTCTGGCATTGATTGGCGCGGCGGTTGCCGGCGGCCTCTACTACGCCGTGTCCTCCAAGCTCCCCGACGTGCAGACCCTGCGCGACATCGAGCTCCAGGAACCCATGTATGTGTATGCCAGCGATGGCAAACTGATGGCCGTGTTCGGCGAGACCCGCCGCCGCCCCGTCGAGATGAAGGACGTCCCGCTACGCTTGAAGCAGGCCTTCCTGGCCACCGAGGACGCCCGCTTCTACGAGCATGGCGGCGTGGACTACAAGGGCATCGCCCGCGCGGTGTGGCTGCTGGCCACCACCAACGACAAGCGCGTGCCCGGCGGGTCCACCATCACCCAGCAGGTCGCCCGCCAGTTCTTCCTCAGCTCGGAGTACAGCTACACCCGCAAGATCTCGGAGATCCTGCTGGCGCGCAAGATCGAGCAGGAGCTGAGCAAGGACGAGATCTTCGAGCTGTACCTGAACAAGAGTTTCTTCGGCAACCGCGCCTACGGCGTGGCCGCTGCGGCCGAGTTCTATTACGGCAAGACGCTGGCCGAACTGGACCTGGATGAAATGGCCTCGCTGGCCGGCATCCCCAAGTTCCCCTCCAGCGGCAATCCGCTGAGCAACCCCGAGCGCGCCCGTGAGCGTCGCGACTATTACGTGCTGCAGCGCATGGCCACGCTGGGCTTCATCACCCAGGCCGAGGCCGATGCCGCCAAGGCGGTGCCGATGCACGCCAGCGCGCACGAGCCGCCGGTGCAGGTCGAGGCCCCCTATGTCGCCGAACTGGTGCGCCAGGAAATGATCGCCCGCTTCGGCGGCGACGCGGTCAACAAGGGCTACCACGTCACCACCACGATCAATTCCGACCTGCAGACCGCCGCCAACATCTCGGTGCGCGATGGGCTGTTCGCCTACGACCACCGTCACGGCTGGCGTGCGCCGGAGAAGCATATCGAGCTCGGTGCCGGCGACGATGCCGCAGCCCTCGCCGAACACGTGCGCAGGATCCCGGTGCAGTCGGTCCTGCTGCCGGCCATCGTGGCCAGCACGGCCGCCGATGGCAGCGCTACGGTGGTGCTGGCCAACCGCCGCGAGATCGTGCTGCCGGCCTCGGCCGCCAAGTGGACCGGCAAAACGCCGGCCAAGCTGGTCCAGCGCGGCGACATCGTGCGCGTGCGGCCTGGGGCCAAGGACGGCGAGTGGCTGCTGGACCAGGTCCCCCGCGGCCAGTCCGCGCTGGTCTCGCTGGATGCCGAAAGCGGTGCGCTGAAGGCGCTGGTCGGCGGATTCAGCTTCTCCGGCAACAGCTTCAACCGCGCCACCCAGGCCCGTCGCCAGCCCGGGTCCAGCTTCAAGCCTTTCATCTATGCCGCCGCGTTCGACAAGGGCTTCAACCCGGCCTCGATCGTGCTCGACGCCCCGGTCGTGTTCCGTGACCGCCGCGGCAAGACCTGGTCGCCGCAGAACGACGGCGGCGGCTTCCGTGGCCCGATGCGCCTGCGCGAAGCGCTGGTGCAGTCGCGCAACCTGGTCTCGGTACGCCTGCTCGACGGCATGGGAGTGGATTACGCGCGCAAGTACATCAGCGAGTTCGGCTTTGCCGAAGCCGAGCTGCCGCCGAACCTGTCGATGTCGCTGGGTACCGCCTCGCTGACCCCGCTGTCGGTGGCCCGCGGCTATGCCGTGTTCGCCAACGGCGGCTCGCGCGTGGACACCTGGCTGATCGACCAGGTCACCGACCGCGACGGCAACGTGGTGTTCAAGGAAAACCCCGCCCTGGCCTGCCGCGACTGCGCCGGCACCAGCGGCGGTGCGCCGGCCAGCCAGATCGTGGACGGCTTCAACTTCGGCGCCGCGCCGGCCCCGAACGCCGCCCCGGCCAAGCCGCAGCAGGCCGTGGCCGAGGCACCGCGCCCGGCCAACCCGGATGCCAAGGTTGCCCCGCGCGCCATCGATGCGCGGACCGCTTACCAGCTGGTCTCGATGATGCGTGACGTGGTCCAGCGCGGCACCGGCACGGCGGCCAAGGTACTGGGCCGGGAGGATGTCGGTGGCAAGACCGGATCCACCAATGATCACCGCGATGCGTGGTTCTCCGGTTTCGGCGGCCCGTATGCGACCACCGTGTGGGTGGGCCGCGATGACTTCCGCTCGCTGGGCTACCGCGAGTACGGTGGCCGCGCCGCCCTGCCGATCTGGATCGAGTACATGCGCGCCGCGCTGAAGGACACCCCGATCGCACAGAACGAGCCGCCGTCCGGCATGGTCCAGGCCACGCTCAACGGCGCCACCGAGTGGGTCAAGGTCGAGGACATGGACAAGATCGAGGAATACAGCTTCGACACCCATGCACCGCAGGCCGACGACGCCGCGTTCGACATCTTCTGATCCACCGCGATGCCCGGGGCCGCAGCAGGCCCCGGGAGTCCCTGTTGCCGCTGCCTACCCCGTTGTCACATCGCGGGTGTACAGTCGCGTGCAGGTCGCCCAGGAGCACGGTCATGCATCGAGCCCGTCAGCATGCAGCCACCCAGACCCGCGAGCGCCGCCACCGGCTTGCCCATGAAGCCGCCCGCCTGATGGCCGAGGGCGGCATCCGCGACTACCATCAGGCCAAGCTCAAGGCCGCCGCACGGCTGGACATCCACGACGACGCGTCGTTGCCACGCAACGCCGAGATCGAGGATGCGCTGCGCCAATACCAGCGCCTGTTCGCCGGGGCCGACCACGGCACCCAGCTGCGCCAGCGCCGCGAAGCCGCGTTGCGCGCGATGGACTTCCTGCACGCGTTCGCGCCGCGTCTGTGCGGCCCGGTGTTGGATGGCACCGCCGACACCAACAGCCCCGTGCAGGTGCAGGTCCACAGCGACGATGCCGACGCGGTGCAACGCTTTCTGGAGGAACACGGCATCCCGGCCGAATCGCGCATGCGACGGCTGCGGCTGGACCGCGAGCGCAGCCTCGACGTGCCGGTGTGGGTGTTCAGCGCCGAAGACCTGACCTTCGACATCGCGGTGCTGCCCTACGACGCGCTGCGGCAGCCGCCGCTGTCGGCCATCGACGAGAAGCCGATGCGGCGCGCCTCGCAGGCCCAACTGCGCGATCTGCTCAGCCAGGACGAGATCGACAGTTACCTCGGCGGCGCCTGAGCGCCCGCCGAGACCGGTGACGCGCAAACGAAAACGCCCCGTGCGGCGAACCGCACGGGGCGTTGATCAACCGGGCGGCCGGACAGCGCCGCCCCTGCTGCAGGACTTACCAACCCACGCCGAAGCCCACGCCAAGTGTGCGTTCACCGCTGTTGGTGAACGCACCGTTGAGGCTGAAGGTGGCCGAGCCGCGCTCGTTGAGCACGCGCTGGTAACCCACTGCCAGCGCCGACTCGCCTTCGGCATGGCCCACACCTGCACCCAGGCGGTTGTAGGTCTGCAGGCCGGCGGTGTTCATCGCCATCGCCGCCTGCGCGCTGCCCATCGCGGCCATCCGGTTCAGGCGCTTGTCCATGCGGTCCAGCTTGCGATCCACGCCGGCCATCGCCTGATCGGTATACGCGTTGGCCTGGTTGACTGCCTCATCCACCGCACGCGAGTCCACCGCCGGCAGCGGATCATCGGCCTTCGGGCCCGGCTTGGGCACGTCGGCCGAGGCCACGGCCGGCGCATCCTTGGCCGGCGTCTGCGGTACCTGCGGATCGGCCGGTGCCTCGCCCGTCGCCGTGTCGTCCACCGATGCCTGCCGGTTGTCGGCCGCCGTCGGACCGTCGATCTGCGACTGCAGGCCGTCGATGCGGCCGTTGATCTGCTCCTGCACCGCATGCAGCTGCCCGCCGTTGACCGCATCACGGCTGCCCGGCGCGATCATGCCGTTGGCCACGTTGCCCAGCACCCTGCCGTGTTCCCCGGCCAGCCGCAGCTGGCCGCTTCCGTCACTGCGGAGGCCGCCGTCGTCGAACAGGCTCTCGAAGCGCGCATCGATGCTGGCCAGATCCCGGCGCGTGTCGACCACCGCGCCGTCGAGCGACTTCAGCGCATCGCCGACCGTGGCCTGCCGCTGGCCCTGCACGTGGAACTCCGGCGCGATGATGTTCCCCTCGGCATCCATGCGCATGTCGCCGTCGAAGGCCGCGAAGGCGCTGCGGAGCTGGGAGACGGTGGTGAGGTCGCTGGCATCGCGGCCGTTGGCGGCATTGGTTACGCGACGCTTGAGGTTGACATGGCCAAGTGAGACTTCGTACGCGCCGCTGGCAAGCGAACCATGTCCAAGTGCGACGCTGTTTTCGGCGTCCGGCAGAACCTGGCTGGCGCCGCCGAGCGCGACACCATTGCGAACATGTACTTGCGAACGCGCGCCTAGTGCAAATCCGTCCTCAGCCCCCACGTGCACCAACGCAGCGCGGCCCAACGAGACAGAGTTCTTTCCCCTCGCTTGCGCATAACTACCAATCGCAGTTGCCCCCTCCGCCAACGCCTTGGTGTCACTACCCAACGCAGTTCCCAGGAGCGCCGCTTCCGCTGGTTTGCTCAGCTCGTCATAGCCCACGACGGCATACAGGTGCTTCTCCTCCAGGCCAGCGATCCGCTGGTTGCTGGCATGAAGCTGCCCGCCCGTGACCACCTCCCGGCTGCCGGCGTGGCTGATATCACCCTCGCCGACGTTGATGAGGCGCGCACCACCGAAATCGACGGCGGAACGGTCGGCGCCGAAGCGCACGGCACTGGCATCCGCCATCGCCCGCGCCTGATCCAGCGTATCGAGGCGCGCGTCCATCGCATCCAGTCCGCCACGATTGCTGTCCACGCCCGCATCCAGCGCGGCCAGTGCATCGGCTACCGTGCGGTGTACAGCGCCCTGCACGCCATAGGAGGGAGCAATCACGCCACCATCCGTGGCAAAGCCCGCGCCGCCGCCGAGAGCGTTCACCACCCCGGAAAGCTGGTCGACGGTGGTGAGGTCATAAGCGTGGATACCGTTCATCGCATTGGTGACTCGCCTCCTGAGACCTTGACCGCCTAGCGATACCTCACCCGCCTCAGTAGCGACAGATCCGTAGCCTAGTGCGACACTGTTGGTTGCTCCTTCCCAAACCTGGGTAGAGCCACCGATCGCCAACCCGTTTTCGGCACTGACACGTGAACGTGCGCCCAGTGCGAATCCATCATCGGCACCCGCCAATACCTGAGCCGCACGTCCCAGCGCAACTGAATTGGTTGCTTGCGCATCGGCGAAGCTGCCAATTGCGGTAGATCCGGAGCCGAGAGCCTTTGTATCACTGCCCATCGAGGTAGCCAGATGGCCGGCGCGCGCCGCGAGGCTCTCTCCATCGGCACCAACGACCGCATACTTCTGCGCGTCCTCCAGCACCGATACCCGCTCATTCGTCACGAACAGCTGCCCGCCCGTGACCGCCTCCCGGCTGCCTGCCGCGATCTCGCCATCAGCCAGAGCGACAAGACGCGCAGCCTTCAGGTCCACCGTGCCGTCCTCGCCGAACTGCACGACGCTGCCCAGGTCAGGCGTGTAGTTGTCGAAGTCAACGCGCAACGCGTCCAGGTCTTCCCGGGCGGATGCGATCTGTGCGCCCTGCTCGGTCACCTTCGTGTTGGTGGCGAACAGCTGCGCACCATTGACCGCCTCGCGGCTGTCGGCACTGAGTTGCCCCTCGCCCACGGCGAGCAGGCGGCCACCCTCCAGATCGACATTGCCGTCGGCATTGAAGCGCACCACATCGGACAGGTCCGGATCGAAGTCCTGGAAGTCCTCGCGCAGGCGGTCGATGTCCGTGCGGTTGCGTGCGATCTGCGCGTTGCTGTCGAACAGCTGACGGCCGCTGACCGCATCGTCGCTGGTGGCCGACAGTTGACCGGCGGCAACGCCCTGCACACGACGTGCCTGGTTGCCCTGGTTGCGTACATCCAGCACGCCGCCACTGTTGGCGGCACCCAGGCGCACGTCGCCGCTGGACGAGGCCTGGCTGAGCAGGCCACCGAGCACAGTGGCCTTGGTCTGTGCTTCATTGGCCTTGGTCTGTGCTTCATTGGCCGTGGTCTGCGCGCTGTTGGCGACGGTGTGCGCGGTATTGGCCAGCGTGGTTGCCGCCGTGACATTCTGGTTGGTGGTGTTGAGCTGACGCCCGCTTACCGCGTCGGCACTGCTGGTACTCACCACACCATCGGCCACACCACTGATGCGCCGGTTGGCGTTGGCCTGGTTGCGCACGTCCAGCGTGGTGCCGGTGTTCTGCGCGCCCAGGCGTACATTGCCGTTGGCCGCAGCCTGGCCGACCAGCCCACCGAGCGTGGCGGCCGTGGCCGTCACTGTGGCGACATTCTGGTTGGTGGCATGCAGCTGCCGGCCGCTGACGGCATCGGTGCTGCCGGTGCCGAGTGCCGCATCGGCCACGCCGGTCACCCGCCGACTGGCGTTGGATTGGTTGCGCATGTCCACCGCACCGCCGGTGTTGCTGGCACCCACGCGGACATCGCCATTGCCGGCGCTCTGGCTGAGCAGCCCCCCCAGCGCGTTGGCCTTGGTCTGTGCGTCGTTGGCGATGCTGTGCGCAGTGTTGGCCAGGGTCGTCACCGCGCTCACACTCTGATTAGTGGCATGCAGCTGCCGGCCGGTGACCGCTTCGCTGCTGGTGGTGCTCAAGGTACCGTCGCCCACGTTGACGATGCGGCGCTGGAGCGACGCGTTGCCGACCGACACCTGATTCGCGTCCTGGGTGGTTGAACCGTTGCCGAGCGCCACCGACCCTTCATGATTGGCGGCAGCGCGGTCGCCGATCGCGGTTGCGCTTCTGGCCGATGCGGTCGAGAGATTGCCAACGGCCGTTGTCAATTGCGCGCTGGCGACGCTCCCCCGCCCGAGTGCCGTCGATTGGGCTGCCGTTGCCTGTGCACCAAAGCCCAGTGCCGACGCGTGGGTGCTTTCCGCCACGGCGTCATTGCCGATCGCGATCGCGCGGTCGCCGACCGCTGCGGCGCGCAGACCGCTGGCGACGGCGCCGTTGCCACTGCGCGCCTTCGAGCCGATGGCCACGCCACCATTGAAGGTGGACACGCGTGCGCCGTTGGCGTCGACCCCGGCACGTGCATCGTCACCCAGTGCCACGCTGCCGGTGTTGAAGCTCTGCGCGCCGTTGCCGACAGCGAGGTTGCCGACGCCGCCTTCGGATCGCGCCTGCCTGCCCAGCGCCACGGCCCCATCGCCACTGGCAGCCGCATCGATGCCGAGCTTGAGGGTCGCCGCTGCCAGGCTGACCGCGAGCGCATCGGCCTGGGTCTTGGCAGCGTTGGCCGTGGTGGCAACACCGGCCACACTCTGGTTAGTGGCGTGCAGCTGCCTGCCCGTTACCGCTTCGGTACTGCTGGTGCTCAGAGCGCCATCGGCCACGCCGGTGATGCGGCGGTTGGCATTGGACTGGTTGCGCACATCGAGTGCGCTGCCGGTGTTGTTGCCGCCGAGGCGGACGTTGCCGTTGGCAGCGGTCTGGCTGATCAGGCCGCTGGCCGCATTGGCCTTGGCCAGTGCGTCGTTGGCGGTGGTACGCGCGCTGTTGGCGGTGTTGGTGGCCGTGGTGACGTTCTGGTTGGTGGCGTGCAGCTGCCTGCCCGTTACCGCTTCGGTACTGCCGGTGCTCAAGGCGCCATCGGCTACGCCGGTGATGCGCCGGTTGGCATTGGACTGGTTGCGCACGTCCAGCGCGGTGCCGGTGTTGCTGCCACCGAGGCGGAGGTTGCCGTTGGCGGCGGTCTGGCTGATCAGGCCGCTGGCCGCATTGGCCTTGGCCAGTGCATCGTTGGCGGTGGTACGCGCGCTGTTGGCGGTGTTGGTCGCCGTGGTGACGTTCTGGTTGGTGGCGTGCAGCTGCTTGCCCGTCACCGCGTCGGTACTGGTGGTGCCCAATGTGGCATCGGCCACGTTGACGATCTTTCGCTGGGTGGTGGCATCGCCCACCGAGATCTGGTGATTTGCGGTGGTGACCGATCCCGCACCCAACGCCACCGAATTGCTGTGACTGGCATTGGCGTTGGCGCCCAGCGCCACTGCCTTGCCGCGCCCATCGGTCACCGCGTTCTGGCCGATCGCGATGCCTGCATCGTAGCCGCCGGAGCGCGCACCGCTGCCGATCACGATGGCGTGGTGTGCGTTGGCGTTGGCGTTGGCGAGCTTGCTGCCGTCGCCGATGACGATGGACCCCTGCGCCTGTGCCTGTGCGTTGTTGCCCAGTGCCAGAGCCCGGACACCACTGGCCTGCGCGCCTGAGCCCACGGCGATCGCATGGGTACCGCCGGCCTGGGCACTCGCACCCACTGCCATGCCGTTGCTGCCATCCACACGTGCATTGGCACCAATAGCCACGGCGGTATTACCGGTCGTGGCAATGTAGCTGTTGTGACCGATCACCACCGCGCCGGACCCACCCAGGGCGTCGGAGCGTGCGTTCTTGCCGAGCGCCGTACCACCTGCCGCAATGCTGGTGGAAGCGCCGATGCCCAGCGCGACGCCTCCTGCATAGGCCTTGGCATTGTTGCCGATACCGATGCCGTCGAACGCCGTGACCGAACCCACGCCGATGGCCACGCCCTTGGTGCTGTTGCTGGTGGAACCGCCGCCGATGAGCACGTTCTGGTAGCTGGTGAGACCCGCGCCGCGCATGCTGGCATCAGGTGCGCTGAAGGCCCGCATCAACGCCTCGGGGTGATTCCAGACCGCTTCGCCCTCGACGGTGGATTCGGGTCCGGCCGGTGGATCAACCTGCGTGTCGTTGGCCAGCGCCGGACCGGCCAGCAGCACGCACAGTGCGGCCGCCAGTGGTCGGGCCGCCGAGGACGGCTTGCCGCGCGAGCGGGTGTGCTCGCTGGCCACCGCCCAGCATCGCAGCGTTGTGTTCCAGATCAAACGGTAGATACGGTTCATCAAAGACTCCGTGGTTGGAAAACGGGATGCAGGCGGCGCGGCGCGATGCCGCGGCGCTCAGGGCAACAGGGTCTGGTGGTGGTCGCGGTAGCCGGCATGGCTGAGCCGGTAGTCGATCTCCACGCGCCCACCGGGGCGCGGCACGAACGGCAGGGTCATTGCCGCGCCCGGGTAGAGGCTGCGTTTGAACTCGTGGGACGTGCAGACGCCGCTGGCATCGCAGTCCTGGACATGATTGACGCCCAGTCGCAACGTGCCGCGGTTGACCAGGCGGTCGCCTTCCAGCTGCATCTCCACGCGCCCATCTGCAGGCAGCACGTTGACCAGCACTCCCCAGACCAGGCTCACACCCAAGGTGGCGCCAGTGCCCTGGACCTGCACTGCCGGCTCGCTGTCGTCGGGACCGCGCACGCCTTCGAAATACACCCGGAACGCGGTTTCCTCCTGGACCGGCTGCAGCGGAATGATCCGCACCAGGCGGTTGCCGCCGCCGGCGAGGCCGAACTTGCCCGGGGTGACCGCCATCACCGTGGCGCTGCCGATGGCTTCGTCGACTTCCTGCTCGTCTTCGGTCGCCGGATGCAGGATGCGTTTCACCGTGGCCTGCACGTACTGCGGCTGCGGCGATTGCGAATGCACGCGCACGGTGGCGGTCTTGCCGGCTTCGGCATGCACGCGCATGGGATGGACGTTGAGATTGGCCAGCACCGGTGCCGCTGGCAGGAGGGCCAGCAGCAGCGCGCCGGCCAGGGGAATCTTGCTCATGGGATCGGGTTCCAGGGGAAGGTCAGAGGCGGTCGGTCGGCAGGCGCATTTCGAGCTTGAGACGGCCGTCGTAGTAGCCCTCGCGTTTCTCGGACGCCGGCACACGGGGGGTTTCCAGGGTCAGCGGCGTGGGCACGCAGTACACCCACTGGTTCATGTCGGGCAGCATCACCAGCCGCAGCTCGGCGGTATCGATGCCGCGCAGCAGCACTTCCTCGTTGTTGCGCAGGGCGATCTTCTGGCCGCTGTGGTCCAGGGTGAGCTGGTAGTCCAAGCGGTCCTGCGCCTCGCGCCCACCGTCGCGGTGCCAGACCGAGTACTGCGATGCCGGCCGCCCGGGCGCGGAGGGCCCCATGTCGCGCGCGGTGATGGCCAGATACTCGCTCTGCGAGCCCATGCCGTCGTACAGGCACATGTCCAGCACGGCGGTACCACCGATCGTGCCGGGTGAGGGAATCGGCCGGTAGTCCAGCTGCAGGCCCACCAGCGGCTCGGCCATGCCGAACTCGGGCAGGTAGATCATGGTGCGGTCGCGATCGGTGATGGTCAGATCGAACCGGAACACATGGGTGGCGATGATCGGGCCGTCAGGATCGACGCGCAGGTTGAGGCGGAGTTCTGCAGTCCAGCGGCCGGCAACGAGGTTCCCGACGTCTTCACTCTGAATGATGAGCCGCGCAGCTGTACCACCTGGAGGTATCTGGCAATCGCGAGTCGTGGAACTCCAGAGCGGATATCTGTTCTTATCCCAGAAATCATCGCTGCAAGTGCGCTGCCACTCGGCCCGCTCTACCCACCCTACAACGTCGATGCCGATGTCCTGACCGCTTCTCAGTTCGCGAAACTGAAGTGGGAAGGATGCGTGGGACACAGGCCCCTCCTGCGTATCACGCGTCGGACAACGCCCATACGCAGGGTCTTCATCACACGTCAGATGGATCCTCCCGTACCCCAGCTCCACCTCCCCATACCCGAGCACGGTCCTTGGCGCCCACAGCTCCAGCGCTTCGGGCGCGGAACGGTCGAAGGTGCGGACGATGTCCGTGGTGATCACGCCGGTTGCCGGGGTCGTCGCCGGTGGGCGCTGTGCCAGTGCCTGTGCACTGCCGAGCAGGCAGACCCCCGCCAGTACCAGCCGCCATGCGGTCCTCATCGCGCACCTCCACGCATCACGTTGCGTTCGTTGCGCCCCGCCACCGGGGCCAGTTCGTTCAACAGCCGCTGCACGCGGGCCTGGTAGCGGATCGGGGCCGGCAGGCGGTCCAGCGCCAGCGGTTCGCACCGCACCTGGCCGACCAGCAGCACCACGCTGCGGCGCTCACGCACGGTCAGCGGGCACTGCAGCAGGTCGCCCGCGCGCAGCAGGTAGAGCATCGGCTCGCGCTGCGGGAACTCGGCGATGAAGCCGCCATCGCGGCCCAGCGATGGCACCGGCGCATTGAGGATGCGGGCGCCTTCGAGCGGGGTACCGGCGATGTCGCGCGCGTTGCCGATGAAGGTGTAGGTCACGTCCAGCGTGATCGGCAGCGCGATCACCTTGCCGGGCAGCAGGAAGGCATGCTGGGCCGCACCCAGGCGCGCGACGCGCACCGCGGCGTCGCTGTCGTGCGCGCTGGCGTCCTGCACGTCCACGCGATGGCGCTGGTAGCCGCCCAGCGGCAGCAGGCGCCGCTCGCCGAAGTGCAGGATCCGGCGGCGGTTGCTCCCGGCGCGGATGTCCGCCGCGGCCCCGTCCAGTTCCAGATCGCGGGCGTCGTCCACGCTGACCACCACACCGGCATCGGCGCCGTGCGCGCCGCCCCAGTGCAGCCCTCCTGCGGACAGCGACAACCCCGAGGTGTGGCTGCCGCTGTAGGAAACCTCACCACCGCCGTCGTGCCGGTAGTACGACAGGGCCACGCCGCTCTGGCCGATCCGGTTGTCGATGCGGGCGCTGGCCAGCGCGCTGTAGCGGTCGTCGTTGTACGCGCCCAGCTCGGCGCCCAGGTCGCGTGCGTCGCCATCATGCTCCTGGCGCAGCGAGTGCGACAGCCCCAGGCGGGTATCGGGGCGGCGGTGCTGCGGCTGACGCATGTCCAGCGCTACACGCTGCTGCACGCTGCCGTGCTCGACGCGCCGCAGCCGCGATACCGCAATGTTGAGAGAGACACCGCGATCACGGACATGCGCCTGGCCGGTGCCGCTGTCGGTGTTCTGCTGCCACACGCCCAGCCGGCTGCCGATGCTCACGCCACGCCATTGCCGGGTGAAGCTGTAACTTGCCTGCAGGCTGCGCGCGGTCTGCGCCGGGCGCAACGTCGGCACATGCGATGGCGGCAGGCCCGGTGGCAGGCCAGTCCAGGCGCCGTCGTCATCGCCAGGCAGGCGCCATTCCGGGGTGAAGCTGCGCCGGCGCGTGTATCCCAGGTACAGGCTGCCGCCGAACAGCGGCGCCGACACCGAGGCGCTGAGCGCATCCACGCAGCCGAAGCGGTCGTGCCGGACCGGCGTGCCGGCCTGGCACGCGCCGCCACGCAGACGTTGCCGATAGACGTTCCAGGACGCGTAGTGGCGGTAGCTCAGCTGCTGTTGCAGACCGTGGCTGCCATCGCCGCCGCTCAGCACGCCGACCATTGCCTGCAGGTCATGACCGCCAACCTGCTGCCGGCCTTCCAGCCGCAGCTCGCCGTAGCCGGTGTCGGCGACCCGGGCCACGCCTGCCGTCAAGCCGTAATTGCGGGCAAACGGCACGCGCAACCCTGCCTGCACCGCGGTGCCGGAGACGTCACGGCTATCGCCGGTACGTGCGCCGTAGGCGCGGCGGCGACCGCCCTGCACGAACCACTGCAGGCTGCGGTCGGACCAGTCGCCACCGCGGCTGAAGGGGGCCTCCTCGCTGCGCACGAAGCGGCCATCCTCGTAGATGCGCAGGGTGACGGCGTAGCTGCCGAGCGGAAAGCGGCGGGTATCCAGCTCGTTGACGCCGGCCTGCAGATAGAAGGTCTGCAGCAGGCGCTCGCCGTCGAAGGCATCCACGCGCGCGTCGCGCCCCAGCAGCACGGTCAGCGGGGTGGAGGCGATGCTCGCCTCCGTATCGACGTAGGCCTGGGTGGTGCCCAGGCGCAGGCCCTCGAAGCGGTCCAGCGGCAGCATGCCGAAGCTGAAGGTGCCCCCCTGCTGGCTGGACAGGTTGCGCCGGTCCATACGGCCCAGCTGCAGGTAATGTCGCTGGGCGAAATCGTGGCGGTAGTAGAGATCGTCCAGCTGGAATCGATCGTGCGCGCGGTAGCCCTGCCGCGCCTGCCGGCTGTAGTTCCAGCCGCTGGCAACGTGGCCGTTGCGCAGCACGCCGAGCACGCTGCTGCCCTGCACGCTCAGCGCCTGGTAGCCGTCCCCACCGCTGACGTTGACGGTCTGCTGCTGCAGCAGCGCGTTCTGCGCCTGCTCGGATACCTGGTGGAAGGGGGAGCGCTCGGCGCTCTGCCGCGGCAGCCATTGGCGCGCCGGAAACAGCAGCAGTACGCCTTCGCTTTCATCGAAAATGGCATGCACCTGCGTGGGATCGTCGGGACTGTCGATCCAGCCGCACCCCGGATTGGGCTGGCCATAGGGACAGGCCAGATGACTGTTGCGCGGCAGTGGCGCGGCCAGTGCCGCCTGCAGCGCGTCGCGCGCATCGGCGGCCAGCCCCAGTGCATCCAGAATCCGCGCAGGCTGGTCCAGCTGCACCGTGTCCAGCGTGACCCACGCCGACCAGAGACCGGCGGAGTGCCCGAACAGGCGTACATCGACCCGTTCGGACTGCCCGCTGGCGAGATCTTCGAATCCGGCCGGCACCGGCCGTGCGTGAACGACCGGAACAGCCAATGTCAGGGCGAGCGCCATCGCCAGCCGGGTGAGGGCAGGTGCAGGTATCAACATAGGGGAGACAACCGATAGCCGGCCGGCCCGCGAACGGGCCGGCACGGTGGGGATTACGGCGCGGCGGTGTTCTGCGCGACGACCAGCGCGACGGTGCCGCTGTACAGGCCCGCGAAGTTGATTTCGCCGGACACGGTCTGCTGCACACGCAGCGGCATGGCGATCGAGGCCCCCGGGATCGCGCTGTCGAACAGATCATCCGCAGCGAAGTCGATCGCGGTGGTGTCCAGCTCGCGGCCGTTGAGGCTGACGGTCAGCGGCACGTTGATGGCACCCGGTGCAGCCAGGTCCGGACGCAGCACGGCCTCGGCGGCGAGGCGCACGCTGACGTCCTTCTCGATGTCATTGGTGAAGATGCGCACGTCTTCGCTCCACGACGACAGGCCCGCACCACCGGCACGGTAGACCAGCTGCACCGCGTCGGGCAGCGCGGTGCCATCGGCCTTGAGCAGGGACAGCGTCGGATCGACGTTCGCCCACACGGTGATGTTGGCTTCCACTGCAGCGTTTGCCGACAGCGAAGCGCCGACGAGTGCCACGGCCAGCGCGGCCTTCTTGAAGATATGCGACATGGTTTCTCTCTCTGATGGTTTAAGGAGCCTCCGTAGTGGAAGCACTGCGGTACGAACGGGGCGTACCAGCAGCGCGGTCACGTTAGTCAATGAAATGTGATTTGGACATGCAACGATTCTTAAAACGAATGGATAATCCGTGCATCTGCGACAGCGCGCACGCGACGCGCGAATCACGCCAATTCCTACGCGGGGTTTTCACCACAGCGTCGTCATGCACGACTATCATTCCTACGCAAAAAAGCCTGTTTTTCCAGACTGTCGAACACGACATCGCGCAGGCGCGATTGCCCCACCTGCGCAGGCGGAATCCGCCATGACCTGGGCGTTCGATGTTCTCTGCCATGACGCACGGCGATAATGTCGGGACGCATGCGACCCTTGGCGACGCGAATGCACGTCGACACCCGACATCAACGGGACGGAGCGGTGAAACGCCAGGGGTCTCGACACGTAAATCGCGATGCCCGTGTGGATGGAAACGAAGGCGGAGGTGACGGCCGCAGGCCGACGCGCGGAGCATGCGTCGGCACGGGCATCGCAGCCCAGCGCGTGACGCGCAAAAAAAAACGCCTCCTTGCGGAGGCGTTTTCTGCGTTGCAACGTCGGGGCGATCAGCCCTGGTAGTCGCGCACGTCGTGGCCGGTGTAGACCTGGCGCGGACGGCCGATCTTCATTTCCGGATCGACCTGCTGCTCCAGCCAATGTGCAACCCAGCCGGACGTGCGGCCGAGGGCGAACATGACGGTGAACATTTCGGTCGGGATCTGCAGCGCCTTGTAGATGATGCCGCTGTAGAAGTCGACGTTCGGGTACAGCTTGCGGGCGACGAAGTAGTCGTCCTGCAGCGCGGCCTGCTCCAGCTTGACGGCCACGTCGAGCAGCGGGTCCTGCACGCCAAGCTGCTTGAGCACCTTGCCGGTCATTTCACCGATGACCTTGGCGCGCGGGTCGAAGTTCTTGTACACGCGGTGGCCGAAGCCCATCAGGCGGAAGCCGGAGGTCTTGTCCTTGGCCTTGAGCACAGCGCTTTCGACGTTGTCGGCCGAGCCGATCTCTTCCAGCATCTTCAGCACGGCTTCGTTGGCACCGCCGTGGGCCGGACCCCACAGCGCGGTGACGCCGGCAGCTACCGAAGCGTACGGGTTGGCACCGGTCGAACCGACCAGGCGCACGGTCG